>NZ_JBHXRY010000001.1:0-141020 GCF_042714895.1 Nocardia sp. NPDC058666 | reverse complement strand
CGTCCGAGGCGCAGCCTCTAGCAACGGTGGCTAACTCGCGGCCCCCCAGGGGCCGCGCTCGAGCGCGCCAGCGCTCCAAAAACACAGCCTCAAACAACCCGGGACCACTCAAACCCCGAAGCTCTGCCCCACCCACCAACCTGCCTGGACCCACCACCACAGGAGGTACCGATGACAACCACCCACTCCACCACCGCCGCCCGCACCCACGCCCGCGCCCAAGCCGCAACAGCAACCCCAACCCTCCCCGAACCCCCACAAGGCATCAACCCCACCAACCTCCTTGTCGCACAACGCATCCCTACCGGCGGCTACGCCAACATCGTGCTCGGCCGCGGCACCCGCATCCACCTCGCCGACCCCTCCGGCACCACCTGCGCCCACCTATTCCTCCTACGCGCCGATTCCCCCTGGGAGCGCCTCAACGTCGCCGACACCATCAAGGTCCCGTGGCAGGCCTACCTCAGCCAAGGCCATCCCCTGCTGTCGGACCAGGGCCGAGTCCTGGCCACCGTCCTCGACGACACATCAGCCCACCACGACACCCTGTGCGGCCCCACCACCGCAGCCCGCCACCAACTCCACCTCGCCGCCGCCAAACAGGGCCTCGAACCCCGCGACATCGGCGGATCGATCGCCCTGTTCCGCGGCGCACGCGTCGCACCCGACGGGACGATCGAGTCGACCGGCAACGGCTCCGCCGGCGCGACCCTCGACCTGATCGTCCACCTGCCAGTCACCCTGCTCATCGCCAACGCCCCCCACCCCCTCGACGACCGCCCTACCGGCGACCTCGACCTGCTCGCCTGGCCCTCCCCCGCAGACCTGAACACCACCAACACCGACCCCGAATACCAACGCGCAGTGGACAACACCGAAGCCGCCTGGTCGGCCGCACAGAACTCGGAGGTTCCGGCATGACCGCCACTCGCACCGTCGTCCTCGACGACACCGTCCCCGCCCTGGCACCGTGGTCGGCGATCATCCGCGCGGGCGACCACCTCGACATCATCGACCTGCACGGCAACCAGGCCGTGGACTGCCTGCTCTACTCCGCAGCCGACCACACCGACCGCTACAGCGCCCAGGCCACCGTCGCCGCCCAGCGCAATATCTTCCTCACTACAGGCAGTGTCCTACTGACCGAGAACGGCACCCCGTTGATGACGGTCGTCGCCGACGAGGTCGGCAACCACGACACCATCGCGGGTGCCTGCTCCCAGGAGTCCAACACCCTGCGCTACGGCCACCACACCCGCCACCAGCACGCCTGCGTGGAGAACTTCCTCACCGCAGCTCTCGAATGGGGTCTGGGCAAACGCGACCTTGTCTCCAATATCAACTGGTTCATGAACGTCCCCGTCGAACCCGACGGCACCCTCGGCATCGTCGACGGCCTGTCCGCCCCGGGCAAGAAACTCACCCTCCGTGCCGAGATCGACACCCTGATCCTGGTCTCCAACTGCCCCCAGATCAACAACCCCTGCAACGGTTTCGACCCCACACCTGTGCGCATGGTGGTGACCCGATGAGCGTCACCGAGGTCGAGCGCGCTGCCGATCTCACCCCGCCGAATCCCCTGGCGCCGGGCGAGCTCACCGACGCCCCCGCCCAGAGCTCGGGCGTCGACGCGGCCGAGATCCCCACGCAGGGCACCACAATCGCATCGTCGACCACGACGTCGGTTGTCGGCCAGAACAAGTCCCCTGTCGCAGGCACCGGCGAAGTCGAGACGGCAGGCGCGGTCCCGGTAACGACGGCCAACACTCCGTCGGTGTCGTCGCCCATTCAGCGGCGCATAGATGTCATACGCCCCGGAATGCAGACCACCGTGCAAGATTGGCCGGGCCGAATCGGCTACTGGCACATCGGAGTTCCACCGTCCGGCCCGATGGACGACTTGTCCTTCCGACTCGGCAACCGAGTACTCGGAAATGCCGAAGGCGCAGCAGGTTTGGAGTGCACGCTCGGCGGACCCGCGCTGAGGTTCTCGGCGGCGACCTGGGTGTGTGTGACCGGCGCGGTCGCCGATGTCCGTGTGGACGGCGTCCCGGTCGAGCAATGGCGGACCGTCGAGGTCCCGGCGGGCGGCGTGCTCGACGTCGGCGCGATCCGCGGTCCCGGCATGCGCACCTACATCCTGATCTCCGGCGGCATCGACGTAGACGAATTCCTTGGCAGCGCGGCAACATTCACTCTCGGAAAGTTCGGCGGCGGAACGGGTGCCGCACTGCGCACCGATGACTCGCTCGCGCTGGGCGCACCGTCGACCCGCCTCGCCCCCGCCATCCCGATGTCCGACCATCCCGCCTTCTCCCACCGCTGGGAACTCGCCGTCACCGAGGGTCCCCACGGCGCACCAGAGTTCTTCACCCGCAACGACTTCGACACCATCGTCAACACCGACTACGAAGTGCACTTCAACTCCGACCGCACCGGTGTCCGCCTCATCGGCCCCAAACCCGAATGGGCCCGCACCGACGGCGGCGAAGCGGGCCTGCACCCGTCGAACATTCACGACAACGCCTACACCGTCGGCGCCCTAGACTTCACCGGCGACACCCCGATCCTGCTCGGCCCCGACGGCCCCAGCCTCGGCGGATTCGTCTGTCCCGTAACGGTTGTCGCCGCCGACCGCTGGAAGCTCGGCCAACTCACCCCCGGCGACAAGGTCCGCTTCGTCCCCATCCGCTCCGAACATGCCGCTCCCGCAGCGGAACTCGGAGCGCGGCGACGCGCAGGCTTCGGCTCCGTCCTCTCAGCAGGCCGTGACGGCGACGACGGCATCCTGCGCCGCACCGAAGTCGACGACGAAACCGGCGTGACCTACCGCCGCCAAGGCGACGACGGCGTCCTCGTCGAATACGGCACCCTCACTTTGGATCTGGGGCTGCGCGCCCGAGTCCACGCCCTACACCAGCACCTCATCGCGATCGGCCTGCGCGGCGTCATCGAGCTCACCCCCGGCATCCGCTCGCTGCAGATCAGGGTCGACCCGGCCGTCCTGCCGATCCCCCACCTACTCGATCTACTCGCCGAAGCCGAAGCGCAACTACCGAATTCGGACCAGCTGGTGGTCCCGAGTCGAACCGTGCACCTGCCCCTGTCGTGGGACGACCCCGCCACCCGCGAGGCCATCACCCGCTACATGCACGGCGTCCGAGCCGACGCCCCCTGGTGCCCGTGGAACATCGAATTCATCCGCCGCATGAACGGCCTGAACTCCGTCGACGACGTCTACAACACCGTCTTCGACGCCGAATACCTGGTCCTGGGCCTGGGCGACGTCTACCTGGGCGCCCCCGTGGCCACCCCCACCGACCCCCGCCACCGCCTGGTCACCACCAAATACAACCCCGCCCGCACCTGGACCCCCGAGAACGCGGTCGGCATCGGCGGCGCCTACCTGTGCATCTACGGCATGGAGGGCCCCGGCGGCTACCAGTTCGTCGGCCGCACCACCCAGGTCTGGAACCACCGAGCCCGCCCCACCGGCACCGCGGGCCCCGGCGTAGACCACTTCGCCACCGAAACCCCCTGGCTCCTACGCTATTTCGACAGAATCCGCTGGCACCCCGTCGAGCCCGACGAACTCCTGGACCTACGAGCCGACTTCGCCGCAGGCAAGGTCGACATCCCCACCGAATCCGGCGAATTCCGCCTAGCCGACTACCGCAAGTTCCTAGCCGACAACGACACGTCCATCACCGACTTCCGCGCCACCCAAGCCGAGGCCTTCGCCGAAGAACGCCAATCCTGGCGCACCGCAGGCGAACTAGACTGACCGATCAAGATCATCACGCTCTCAGCGTGGCCATTTCTGGGTTTTGCCTCGCTGAGAGCGTGGTGATCAATCGTCCAGTGCGAGGAGGACGGTTTTGCCTGAGGCGTGGCCTTCGGCGAAGGCTGCGATGGCGCTGGCGGCTTCGGTGAGGGGGTATCGGCGCTGGATGACCGGGCGGAGTGTGCCTTCGGCGACCAGCGTGGCCAGGTAGTTCAGGTCGGCGGGGGTCGGGCGCATCAGGAGGGGTTTGAGGGTTCGGCGGGTGAACAGGTTCGCGAGCACGACCGAGGCGAGCCAGCGGACGGGGCCCAGCCAGTTGTCGCCGGGGGCTGCGGCGGAGGAGATGTAGACGCCGGCGGGGGTGAGTGCGCGAAGGTAGTCGCGCAGCTTGCGGTTGCCGGCGAGGTCGAAGATGGCGTCGTAGCGAAGGTGCGATGCCGCGAAATCGTCAGTGGTGTAGTCGATTACGACGTCTGCGCCGATGCTACGCACCATCTCGATGTGCCGGGTGCTGCAGACGGCGGTCACGTGCGCGCCGAGTACTTTCGCGAGCTGCACCGCGAAACTGCCGACTCCGCCCGATGCGCCGTTGATCAACACGCGCTGCCCCGGGCCGACCTTGCCGATGTCACGCAGCCCTTGTAGTGCGGTCATCCCTGAATCCGGCACGGCCGCAGCCTCTTCCCAGCCGATCGAGGCCGGAACAGCAGCGAAGCACCCGACATCAGCACGCGCATATTCGGCGAATGCACCACTGGGCACCTCGCCGAAAACCCTGTCGCTGACGGCAAATTCGGGCACAAGCGCACCGACCGCGACAACTTCGCCCGCCAGATTCTGCCCGATCATCGGATGCTTGGGCCTGCGCAATCCGAACCCCAACCGCAGCAGATACGGCGTCCCGGTGAGCAGGTGCAGGTCCCCGCTACACAGCGATGCCGCCCGCACCCGGACCACCACCTCGCGCTCCCCCGGCGTCGGCCGCGGCACGATCTCGCTACGCAACACCTCACCCCCGCCGTACCGGGGCGCAATCCACGCGGTCATCGAAGCCGTATCCACATCGGTCATGACGTCCCTCATCTCGCACTTACAGCGTAAGTCTCTACTGCGAGACGGTACGCTTACGCCGTAAGTAGGTCAAGGAAGGAACCCCATGCCGCGCACTCCCCTCACCAGAGAACGAGTCCTGCGCGCGGCGATCGACCTCGCCGACCAGGAGGGCCTGGACGCCCTGTCGATGCGCAGGTTGGCCAAGGCGGTCGGGGTGGAGGCGATGTCGCTGTACAACCACGTCGCCAACAAGGACGACCTGCTCGACGGCATCATCGACCTGGTCGTCGCCGAGATCTACGTGCCCGAAACCGGCGGCGACTGGCGAGCCGAGCTGCGCCAGCGCGCCACCTCCGCCCACGAGGTCCTGCTGCGCCACCGCTGGGCCACCGGCCTACTCGGCTCCCGCGTGAATGTCGGCCCCGCCATGCTCCGCTACGTCGACGCCACGCTGGGCTGCCTACTCGCCGCGGGCTTCACCTACGAACAGGCCGATCGCGCCTGGAACGCCCTGGACAGCCATATCTACGGATTCACGCTGCAGGCCATCAACTTCCCCCTCGCCCCTGACGAATACGCCTCAGCGGCACAACAATTCCTGCCCCTCATCCCCACCGAAAGCCACCCCCACATGCACGCTCTCGCCAGCATGGTCATCAACGGAACCCACTCCGGTACAGCCGATTTCACGTTCGGCCTCGATCTACTCCTGGACGGGTTGAGCCGCCTGATTCAGAGTGGGTCCCGCTGAGAATCAGCCCGCGACCAAGTCCACACTCCTGCGCAACCCGCTGGGCACAGGCCTGTCCAGCCCAGCCGTGACCTCCATGACCGCCTCGGCCACCGCGAGACGCGCACCCAGCCTCGGCGGCTCACGCAGACCCGAATCACCCTGCAGCAGTAGCCGAACCGCCGCCCACGGCAGGTTCATATCAGCAAATTCCGTGTGGAACAGGCCGGCCGAGGGACGTGGGTTCGCCTCGAGCAGCACCGGTTGTCCAGCGCGATAACGCAATTGGGTATTGGTCAGATAGGCCAGTTCGAAGTGCTCGACCATGTGTCTCGCGATGTCGACCGCCGCGGGATCGTCCAGCAGAATGCGGAAGCGCCCCTGCTTGGCGCGCGGAATGCCCACCAGCAGTTCACCTCCCGGCGCGGACAGGCAGTCGATACTGATCTCCGGACCTTCCAGGAACGGCATCACCAGCAGCGGCAGCGCGGGTTCGCCCTCCGCCGCGGCCCGTCGCATCGCCGCGGCCACCGCCTCGACCGAGGCGACCGGCCGTGGCGCCACGCGCAGGTTCGCCATGGTCAGCGGGCGATCGTCGAGGATGCGGAACCCGAAGGCCGAATACTCGCCGCTGGGCTTGATGCACAGCGTCTCCCCCGTCAGCGACAACTCGTCGACTGCGGTGTGGAACTCGTCCGCGGTGGTCACCTCTCGCCACGGTGGCACGGGAATGCCCGCGGCACCGGCGATTTCGTAGGTGAGCACTTTGCTGGTCAGCGCCGTCACCGCCGCCAACGGCGAACACATCACCGCGGTGCCGATCGCCGCGAAGTCCGCGATCCGGCCCGCGAGCGCGTCCAGCCGACGCGGCGGAATGAGCACATCGATGCGGTGCGCCCGACAGAACTCGAGCGCGAACTGCGCGTATTCCTCATTGCTGACATGCCGAGGTTCGATCCCCGCCACATCGCACGCCGACAACGCGACCGCACTCGGATCCACATTGCTGGCATAAATACTGACCTCGACGCCATCGGGATTCTCCCGCAGCAACCGCATAACCTGAACCGATGCCGCACCAGCACTGCTCAGCCAAACCCGAAGCGTAATACCGACCGCTCCCATCCTGTTCTCGAAGAGAACCGGACCCTATCCCGGTTATGCTTCGAGCACGTTGCGAGCAGAAGGACCCGACGTCACGATTTCGCCCGGGCCGCCTCCTACTTCGCGAGCTGGCCGATCCGTTGCCGCGCGACGTTGAGCAACGTCGCGACATCGACATCGGGAACTTCCTCACGGCGCAGTTCCCTGACGAGCGAACGCTGCTCTTCGTTCAATTCTTCGGTGAGACGCTCGATCTTCGAACGGAGGTCGCTGATGTGCTCAACCCGGCCGCTGACATCACGTGCGTCGCCGAAGTCATCGACGATCAGTCTCGTTTCGACCTGCGACAGCGGCACATCCAGCTTGGCGGCGATGATCGTGCGCGCCTCGTAGCCCACATCCGTAAGATGCCTCGCCTGCCCACACGGATCGTCGCCGTACACGTCGGGGACGGTGATTTCCCACCACCGGCCGACCCGGTTCGCGTGTACGTCGTAGGTGATTGCAGTGCTCATGATTCGTCCTCCTCCGGGCAATCGCACGCCGCCATCGCCTTGTTGATGGTTCGAACCACCCCTGGCGAGATAGTTCGATGACCATCGGGAACGCTCACGTCGTGCTTGCCTGCGCGGCAGCCGTATATCGAGTGGCTACCCGCTCCATCGCGCAGTTTCGACCAGCCCTCCTTCTTCAGGGCTTGCAGGACCTTCCTGGTCGGTTGCTCCGCAATCATTGATCAACGCTATCAAGGTAGCACCCTCAGCGGCAAGCTGGCTAGCAGTTTCACCTGCTAGCCAGCTAGCCAACAACCTCTCCGGGGCGGATACCTACTCCGCGATGATCACCGTCACTTCACTGTCGGCCGCCTCGGTCTGATCACCCGCGACCACGAACCAGTGGGTGACCTCGCCGTTGGACAGGTCGTCTTCGACTGCACCATCCGGCAGCACCGAGAGCGCGCCTGCGGTGGACGAGACCAGGAATTCTCCGATGGCGGCCGGGCCGGAGGCGTGGGTGGTGTAGGTGGTGCATTCGTAGTCGATGCCGTGTTCGTCGCGGAGGCGTTCGGCGAGGGTGATCGCGGCGCTCTGGGTGAGGGTCGAGATCGTGTCGCCGGAGACCTGGACGAAGGCGGGGTGGTCTTCGGTCAGGGGGCGGACTCGGTCGGCGTAGGAGACGGGGTGCGCCGGGGCGGCGGCGATCTCGTCTTCGACGTCGGGCAGGGTCAGCCAGTGACCTGCCACGCCGGCTACCGGTGTCGCGCTGATGCCGAAACCTGCTCCGGCGGCGGCGATTTCGACACCGGACAGTTCGCCGGCGAACAGCACCGCGGCGCCTGCCTTGTGTGCGGCCCAGGCGGCCAGGACCGAATCCACGCTGCGGGGCAGCGAGATCGCGACCACGTCGCCGGGGCCCGCACCGCGGGCGATGAGCACGCGGGCCAGCTGCGAGGACTTGCGATCCAGTGCGCTGTAGGCGATTTCGTCGTCGCCGCGGAGCAGCGCGGGTGCCTGCGGGTCGGCTTCGACGACTTCGGCGAGCACCTTGGCCACCGTCTGCGCGCCGACACCGGTGCTGACCGGGGCCGAAACGGCCGCTGCCACACCGGATTCGGCGAGCAGCTGGGCCCGCTCGCTCGCGTCGAGGATGTCGATGTCGCCGACCAGGCCGGTCGGGTTGTCGAGCAGTTCGTCGAGCACGCGCAGCAGGCGCTGCGACAGCGTGCGGACCTCGTCGGCGGTGAAGGTGCTGGTCAGGTACTTCATCGTGATCTCGATGGTGGATTCGGCCATCACCACCAGCGTGAGCGGGTAGTGGGTGGCGTCGTCCAGGCCCACACCGGTGACCTGCATGCCGTCGATCGAGCTGGCGGCGGTGACGGCGTCCTTGTCCATCGGGTAGGACTCGAACACCACCAGCGTGTCGAACTGCGCGCCCATGCCTGCCACCCGTTGGATGTCGGACAGGCCGACGAAGTGGTGGCTGAGCAGGTCGGCCTGCTCGGACTGCACCCGCTGGGTCAGTTTCTCCGCGGTCATCCGGTCGTCGATCTGGATGCGCACGGGCAGGGTGTTGATGAACAGGCCGACCATGGATTCCACGCCGGGCAGCTCCGCCGGGCGACCGGACACGGTCGCGCCGAACACCACGTCGTCACGACCGGTGAGACGGCCCACGACGATGCCCCACGCGGTCTGCAGCAGCGTGTTCACGGTGACGCCGAGTTCACCGGCGAACTTGCCCAGTGCCCTGGTCCGGTCGGTGTCGATCTCGACGATGATCTTGTCGAGGTCGTACCGTTCCTCGGTGCGCGGCGCGGGCGCGAGCTGGGTGGGGCCTTCGACCCCGGCCAGCGCTTTCGCCCAAACCCGCAGCGACTCTTCACGATCCCACCCGGACAGGAAGGAAAGGAAGTTGCGGTAGGAGGCCACCCGCGGCAGTGCGGTGAGGTCACCGCGCACCGCGTACAGCACCAGCAGGTCGCGCATGAGCAGCGGCATGGACCAGCCGTCGACCAGGATGTGGTGCACGGTGATCGCCAGGTGCGCCGTGCCCTCACCGGTGGTGTAGAGACCGAAGCGGATCAGCGGCGCGGTGGCCATGTCGAACTGGTCGGCGCGGTCGGCCTGCAGCAGTTGCCGCATGCGTGGCATCCGCTGGTCTTCGGGCAGGTCGGTGAGGTCGGTTTCGCGCCACGGCACGTCGAGCTGCGACAGCACCACCTGCACCGGCTGACCGGCGGAGTCGGTGACGAACGCGGTCCGCAGGTTCGGGTACCGGTCGAGCACGCCCTGTGCCGCGCCGCGCAGTCGGTCGATGTCGAGCGGTCCGGTCAGGTCGAGCACGGCCTGCACGGTGTAGACGTCGACGGTGGCCGAGCTGAGCATGGCGTGGAACATCAGGCCCGCCTGCAGCGGCGACAGCGGCCACACCTCCGACAGCGCGGGGTAATCGCGCTCCCACAGTTCGAGATCGGACTGGCCGACCCGCACCAGCGACATGTCGGACGGGGTGAAACCGCCCGCGTCGGCGCGCTGCGCGTGGGTGGCGAGCGCGGTGAGCGCGGCCACGAACAGGTCGGCGAATTCCTGCGCCTGGTCGACGGTGAGCAGGCCGGTCGGGAAGGCGATGTTCGCGCCGAGCTGCGGGCCCTGGTCGCCGTCGTTGACGATGGCGTTGATGTCCAGGGTCGCGTTGGCGGGCATGTCCAGGTCCATCTCGGCGTCGAGCTGGCCCAGATCCGCCACCGGCACCCAACCGAGTTCGGCCAGTTCCGCGGGAATCTCACCGGCGGTCGCGCGACCGAGGTAGTTGAAGCTGATCTGGCCCACACTCGGCAGGTCCGCACCGTCGAGGTACTTGAGCATGCCGTAGCCGATGCCCTTGTCGGGCACGGCCAGCATCTGTTCCTTGACCGACTTGATGACGTCGGCGAGCACGGCGCCACCGGCGAACGCGTCGTCGAGGTCGGCGCCCGCCAGGTCGAGGCGGACCGGGAAGGCGGTGGTGAACCAGCCCACGGTGCGCGACAGATCCGCACCGGCCACGATCTCTTCCTGGCGGCCGTGGCCTTCCAGCTTGATCAGTGCGGCGGTACCGGATTCGTCACCGCGCCAACGAGATACGGCCAGCGCGAGTGCGGTGAGCAGGCCGTCGTTGACGCCGCCGTGGTACAGGCCGGGGATCGCGGTGAGGACCGCGTCGGTGACCTCGGGCGACAGGGTGACCTGCACCCGGTCGACGGTGGCGAACGTGTCGACCGACGGGTCGAACGCGCGTTTGCCCAGTTGCGGATCGGCGGTGGCCGCGACCTCGCGCCAGAACGGCAGTTCCGCGCGACGGTCGGCCGACTGCTCCACCAGACTGTGTGCCCAGCGGCGCATCGACGTGCCGTTGGCGGGCAGCGTGACCTGCTGACCTGCGGCGATCTGCCCCCAGGCCATGCCGAGGTCCGGGATCAGGATGCGCCAGGAGACGCCGTCGATCACGAAGTGGTGGCCGACGATGAGCATTGCGTCGCGACGGCGCGGACCCTGCGTCGGCTCGCCGAAGGTGAACCAGACGAACTGCACCATGGCGGCGCTGGCGGGGTCGAGTCGGCCCATGGCCTCGTCGTATTCGACGCTGGCCAGCTTGGACAGCTGGTCGTCGGCGATGTCACCGGCGACCTCGACGCGACGCACGAGCGTGGTCACGTCGACCTCGCCCGGCGCCAAAGCCTCGAAGACCCAACCGTTTTCGTCGTTGGCCACGCGCGAGCGCAGCACGTCGTGGTGGTCGAAGACCGCACCGATCGTGGCGTGCAGGACCTCGGCGGTGATGTTCTCGGGCAGGCGCAGCACCATCGACTGGGAGAACCGGTCGTAGGTGGAACCGCTCGCCAGGATCTGGCGCATGATCGGCAGCATCGGGATGTCGCCGACACCGCCGCCCGGCAGTTCTTCCAGCACGATCTGCTCGGCGTCGCCCGCGAGCACGGCGATCTCGGCAAGCCCTGCGACACTGCGCTTTTCGAACACGTCGCGCGGCTTGAACAGCACGCCACGGTCCTTGGCGCGGGAGACGAGCTGGATGGACAGGATCGAGTCACCGCCCAGGGCGAAGAACGAATCGTCCAGGCCGACCGCGTCCACACCGAGCACCTCGGCGAAGACGGTGGCGATGATCGCTTCGACTTCGCTTGTGGGGGTGCGGAACTCGCGCGGGGCGAGGACCGGCTCGGGCAGTGCGCGACGGTCGAGCTTGCCCGCAGGCGTCAGCGGGATCTCGTCGAGGACCATCACCGCGGCCGGGACCATGTGCGCGGGCAAGTGCTGCGCCGCGTACTCGACCAGGGCAGCCGGGTCGACGTTGCCGCGCACGTAGGACACCAGGATGGTGGCGCCCGCGTCGGTCTTGCGGCCGATGGTGGCGGCGAACTCGACGTCGTCGTGCGCGGTGAGGACCGCGTCGATCTCGCCCAGTTCGATACGGAAACCACGGATCTTCACCTGGAAGTCGTTGCGGCCCACGTACTCCACAACAGGTTTGCCGTTGACCGTGCGCCAGGCGACCACGTCACCGGTGCGGTACAGACGCTCGCCTGCCACGTACGGGCTGGCCACGAAACGCTCGGCGGTGAGGCCGTGACGCGCGTGGTAACCGCGGGCCAGCGGGACGCCGCCCAGGTACAGCTCACCCGCCACGCCCTCGGGGACCGGGCGCAGGCGGTTGTCGAGCACGTACACGGTCGCGCCGGGGATCGGGCCACCGATGTTCATGATGTCGCCGGGCAGCAGCGGATCGGACAGGTTCGTCGCGATGGTCGCCTCGGTCGGGCCGTAGGCGTTGAAGAACCGGTGGTGGGCGGGGTGGGTGCCCGCGCTGTGCCAGTTCGCGACCAGGTCGACGGGGGCCTTGTCGCCACCGACGATCAGCGCTTCCAGGCCGGCCAGCGCCGCGGGTTCCATCGACGCCGCGACCAGCGGGGTGAGGAACACGTGGGTGAGCTGCTGGGTCTGGATGATCTCGGCCAGTTCCTCGCCGCCGACCACGCCGACCGGCGTGATCACGAGGGTGCCCGCCGAGCCGACCGCGAGGAGGAACTCGAGGATCGACGCGTCGAACGACGGGGAGGCGAAGGCCAGGGTGCGGGTGCCGGCGTCGAGGTCGAACTGCGCGACCTGGGCGGCGGCGAAGTTGGGCACACCGGCGTGCGTGACGACGACACCCTTGGGCAGGCCCGTCGAACCCGAGGTGTAGATCATGTAGGCCGTGTTGCTCGCACGCACGGCTGCGCGGCGATCGGCATCGGCGATCGGAGCGTCGGACTGTGCGGCGATCTCGGCACGGGTGGCCTTGTCGTCGAGCACCAGCCAGTCACCCAGTGCGGGTGCGGGCAGGTGGTCGACCTCGGCCGACACCGTAATGCCCAGTGCCGCACCGGAGTCCGACATCATGTGCGCGATGCGCTCGGCCGGGTACTTCGGGTCCACCGGCAGGAACGCGGCGCCGGTCTTGATGACGGCCCAGATGGCGAGGGTGGTGTCGAGCGAACGCTGCATGGCGATGGCGACGACCGTTTCCGGTGCCGCACCACGCTCGATGAGGACCCGTGCCAGACGCGAGGAGGCCGCGTCCAGCTCGGTGTAGGTGAGCGACGCGCCGGTCGCGACGATGGCCTGACCGGTCGGGTTGGTCGTCACGGCCTGGGCCAGCAGCTCGGGCAGGGTACTCACCGACGCGGCGGGACCGCCTGTGCGCGTGAGCAGTTCGGTGCGCTCGGTCGCGTCGAGGAGTTCGAGATCACCGACCGGGGTGGTGGTGTCGGCGACGACCTCGGCGAGCAGACGCTGGAAACGCTGCGCGAACTTCTCGATGGTCGACTGGTCGAACAGCGCACTGGCGTAGGAGAACTCGGCGTAGGCGCCCGCTTCGTCGTCTGCTGCGGCTTCACGCACGGTGAGCAGCAGGTCGAACTTGGCGGTGTCGACGTCGAAGTCGACGGCCGAGACCGACAGGCCCGGCAGTTCGAAGCCGGCGTCGGGCAGGTTCTCGAACGACAGCGCCACCTGGAACAGCGGGTGCCGTGCGGTGGAGCGCTCGGGGTTGAGCAGTTCCACCAGGCGTTCGAACGGGATGTCGGCGTGGGCGAAGGCGGCCAGGTCGGCTTCCTTGGCCTGGGTCAGCAGCTCGGCGAAGGTGAGCTGGCCGCCGACCTGCGTGCGCAGGGCGAGGGTGTTGACGAACATGCCGATCACGTCGTCGAGTTCGGCCTCGCCACGGCCCGCGATCGGGGTGCCGATGACGATGTCCTCGGTGCCCGACATGCGTGCCAGGAATACCGCGAGCGCGGTGTGCACAACCATGAACAGGGTCGCGTTCTGTTCGCGGGCGATGGCGGACAGTCCGGCGTGGATGTCGCCGCCGATCGGGAACAGCACCCGGCCACCGGCGAAGGACTGCGTGCTCGGACGCGGCCTGTCGAGGGGCAGGTTCAGCTCGTCGGGGACACCGGCCAGGGCGCGCTTCCAGTAGTCGGCCTGCTGGGCGATCAGGCTGGTCGCGTCGGTTTCGGAGCCGAGGACCTCGCGCTGCCAGACACTGAAGTCGGCGTACTGCACCGGCATCGGCGCCCAGCCCGGACGTTCGCCGGCCGCGCGGGCGGCGTAGGCGATCATCACGTCGCGGGTCAGCGGGCCCATGGACCAGCCGTCGGCGCTGATGTGGTGGGCGACGAACACGAGGATGAAGTCGTCGTTATCGACCTGAAGCAGCTTGGCGCGCAACGGAACTTCGCTGAGTACGTCGAAGCCGGTGGAGATGACTTCGGCGATCTTGTCGCGAACCTGTTCGGGCGCAACGGTTTCCGGCGTCAGGTCCGGGACATTGCCTTCGACCGGCAGGATCACCTGGTGCGGTGTGCCATCGGCCGACGGGTACACCGTGCGCAGGGTTTCATGGCGGGCGAGCACGTCGGCCACGGCCAGTTGCAGCGCGTCGACATCCAGCGCGCCCGACAGGCGGACGGCGACGGGGATGTTGTTCACCGAGGATTCGGTGTCGAACTGGTTCAGGAACCACATGCGCTGCTGCGCGAGCGACAGCGGCACCTGCTCCGGGCGCGGTCCGGCGACCAGCGCGCGACGCCCACCGGCGCCCGCGCCCTGCTCGACCTTCACCGCGAGACCGGCCACGGTCGACGCCTCGAACAGCAGGCGCACGGGCACCCGGCTGTCCAGGGAGGCACCGAGGCGGGCCGCGACCTGGGTGGCCAGCAGCGAGTTACCGCCGAGGGCGAAGAAGTCGTCGTCGGCACCGACACGTTCGGCGCCGAGGACGTCGGCGAAGACGCCTGCCACGATCTCTTCGATCGGGGTCGACGGTGCGCGGAAAGCCTGTGCTTCGAACTCCGGCTCCGGCAGGGCCTTGCGGTCCAGCTTGCCGTTCACGTTCAGCGGCAGGGCGTCCATCACCACGAATGCGGCGGGCACCATGTACGACGGCAGACCGGCGGCCAGCGTCGACTTGACCTGTGCCACATCGACATTCGTGCCGACCAGGTAGGCAACGAGGCGGTCGCCGGTGAGCGGATCGGACTTGGCGATGACCGCGGCTTGGGCGATCTCGGGCAGCGCGAGCAGTGCGGCCTCGATCTCGCCGAGTTCGATGCGGAAGCCGCGGATCTTCACCTGGAAGTCGGTGCGGCCCCGGTAATCGAGCTCGCCGTTGTGCCAGGCCACCAGGTCACCGGTGCGGTACATGCGGGCACCGTCGGCGAACGGGTTGGCGACGAAGCGGTCGGCGGTGAGATCGGCGCGACCGAAGTAACCGCGAGCCAGCTGGGCGCCGGCCAGGTACAGCTCACCGGCGACACCGTCGGGCACCGGGCGCAGGCGCTCGTCGAGCACGTAGACCTGGCTGTTCCACTCGGGCGAACCGATGGAGACCGAGCCCTGATCGGCGGCATTGACCCGGTGCGAGGTGATCGAGACCGCGGCCTCGGTCGGCCCGTACAGGTTGAACAGCTCGGTGCGGCTGAACTCGGCGCGGAAGCGCTGGGCCAGCGAGCCCGGCAGCGCCTCACCGATGGCCAGGACCCGCCACAGTGAATCGGGCATCCCGGAAGCGAGCAGCGCGTCGAGCATCGACGGCACCACGTGCAGCGTGGTGACCCATTCGCGGGCCATCAGCTCGTTGAGGTAGGCCGGGTCGCGATGGCCGTCGGCCGAGGCGATCACCAGGCGACCACCGCAGACCGCGGCCGACCAGAATTCCCAGACCGAGAGGTCGAAGGTGGCGGCGGTCTTGAGCAGCACCGCGTCGGCGGCGTCCATGCCGAACTCGATCAGCTTCCACTGCAGCTGGTTGGCGATCGCGCCGTGCGGGACGGCGACACCCTTCGGACGGCCGGTGGAGCCGGACGTGAAGATCACGTACGCGGTGTTCTCGGGACGCAACGGCTCCGTGCGCTCGGCATCGGAAACCGGTGCGGCACTGAGTGATTCCAGGTCGAGCTCGTCGATGCGCACCACGGGGGCGACATCGGTGGTGAACTCGGCATTGGTCAGCACGCAGACCGGTGCCGCTGTCTCGAGGATGTAATCGGTGCGCTCGGCCGCCTGATCGGGATCGACCGGCACGTACGCGCCACCGGACTTGGCCACCGCGTACATCGCAACAACCAGGTCCACCGAGCGGCGCATCGCCAGCGCGACCCGCGACTCCGGGCCCACACCCAGCGAGATCAGGTGCCGCGCAAGACGGTTCACCTTTGCATCGAGTTCGGCGTAGGTGAGCTGGGCGCCGTCGTCGGTGACCAGCGCGGTCGCCTTCGGATCGGCGGCCACAGTCGCGTCGAGTAGCGAGACCAGAGTGGCCTCGGTGTCGACCGCGTACGCGGTGGAGTTGCGGCCGTCGAGGATCTGGGTGCGTTCGGCCGGTGCGAGGAGTTCGATGTCGCCGACCGCGGTGCGCGGGGTGGCGACGATCGCGCCGAGCAGGCGGACGAACCGCTCCACGAAGCCTTCGACCGTGGCGTGGTCGAACAGGTCGGTGGCGTAGGTGAACAGACCCGAAATGCCTTCGGGCTCACCGGCATCGGTGTAGCGGTCGGTGGCGATCAGGTGCAGGTCGAACTGCGACAGCTTGGAGTCGATGTCGAGTCCGGAGACCGTCAGACCGGGCAGTTCCAGGGTGGCGCGGCTGAGGTTCTGGAACGACAGGCCGACCTGGAACAGCGGGTGGCGCGCGGTGGAGCGGACCGGGTTGAGCACCTCGACCAGGCGCTCGAACGGCACGTCGGCGTTGGCGAACGCCGCGATGTCGTCCTCGCGCTGGCGGGCCAGCAGCTCGGTGAAGGCTTCGCCGCCGTCGACCTTGGTGCGGAACACCAGGGTGTTGACGAACATGCCGATCATGTCGTCCAGGGCCGCCTCGCCACGACCGGCCATCGGGGTGCCGATGGCGATGTCGTCGGTGCCCGACAGGCGCGCGAGCAGCACCGCGAGGGCGGTGTGCACGACCATGAACAGCGTCGCACCTTCGGCGCGGGCCAGTTCGACCAGCGCGCGGTGGGTGTCGGCGTCGATCTGGACGTCGACCTTGCTACCGGCGAAGGTCTGCACCGCCGGGCGCGGACGGTCGGCGGGCAGGTCGAGCTGATCGGGCAGGTCGGCCAGTGCCTGCTTCCAGTGCGCGACCTGCTTGGCCGCCATAGAGTCGGCGTCGTCCTCGCTGCCGAGGAGGTCGCGCTGCCAGATGCTGTAGTCCGCGTACTGCACGGCCAGTGGCGCCCAGCCGGGCTCGGTGCCCATGGAGCGGGCCGCGTAGGCGGTCATCAGGTCGCGGGTCAGCGGGGCGACCGAGGAGCCGTCACCGGAGATGTGGTGGATGACCAGGGCCAGGACGAACTCGTCGGTGTTCTCGACACGGAAGAGTGCGACCTTCAAAGGCACCTCGGTCGTGACGTCGAACATCGTCGACATCAGTTCCGCGACAGCCGATTCCATGTCGTCGGCGGTGACCGTGCGCTCGAGCAGTTCCGGTGCGGCCTGTGCGGGCGACAGGATCACCTGTGCCGCACCGGCTTCGGTCTGCGGGTAGATGGTGCGCAGGATCTCGTGGCGGGCGACCAGGTCGGTGACGGCCGCACGCAACGCGTTCACGTCGAGCTCGCCGGTGAGACGCACCGCGACCGGCACGTTGTAAGCCGCGGACTGGGTGTCGAAGCGGTTGAGGAACCACATGCGCTGCTGCGCGAGCGACAGCGGGATGAACTCGGGGCGCGGGCCCGCCTTCAGTGCCTTGCGGTCACCGGTTTCGGCATGCTGCTCGACCCGCTGGGCCAGGGCAGCGACCGTGGACGCCTCGAACAGCAAGCGCACGGGGATGCGCGTGTCCAGGGCCTCGCCGAGACGCGCCGCGACCTGCGTGGCCAGCAGCGAGTTACCGCCCCACGCGAAGAAGTCGTCGTCGAGGCCGAACTGCTTGTCGGCGTCGAGGCGGAGGACCTCGGCGAAGGTGGCGGCGACGAGCTGTTCGCTCGGGCTCACCGGCGCGCGGAACACGGCCTTCTCGACCTCGGGCTCCGGAAGAGCCTTGCGGTCGAGCTTGCCGTTGGCGTTGAGCGGCAGGGCGTCGAGCTGCAGGAACACGGTCGGGACCATGTACGAAGGCAGTTCGGCGGCCAGGGCTGCGCGCAGGGCGAGCTTGTCGACCTCGGCGGTGGAGCGAGTCTGCGCGGCGACGGCGGTCGATGCGTCCGCGGGTGCGGCGTCCACGGCAGCAGAAGTGTTGGCGGCAGCAGCGCCACCATCGGCGACGACGTACGCGACCAAGCGGTCGCCTACGACGGGGTCGGTGTGGGCGAGCACGGCGGCGGAGGTGATGCCGGGCTGACGCAGGAGGGCGGCTTCGATTTCGCCGAGTTCGATGCGGAAGCCGCGGATCTTCACCTGGAAGTCGGTGCGGCCCCGGTAGTCGAGTTCGCCGTCAGTGTTCCAGGCGACGAGGTCACCGGTGCGGTACATGCGTTCGCCGGTTGCCGAGAACGGGTCGGCGACGAAGCGGTCGGCGGTGAGATCGGCGCGGCCGTAGTAGCCGCGGGCCAGCTGGGCGCCGGCCAGGTACAGCTCGCCGGAGACGCCGACCGGGACCGGGCGCAGGCGCGAATCCAGCACGTAGACACGGCTGTTCCACTCCGGGGCGCCGATCGAGACCGACACCGTGTCCGCGTCGGTGACCGCGTGGCTGGTGATCGAGACCGCGGCCTCGGTCGGGCCGTACAGGTTGAACAGCGCGGCGGTGTTGGCCGCGCGGAAACGCTGGGCGGTCGCGGCGGGCAGCGCCTCACCGATGGCGAGGACGCGACGCAGCGTACGTGGCAGTGCCGCACCGGATTCGGTGAGCAGCGCGTCGAGCATCGACGGCACCGCGTGCAGCGTGGTGACGGCGGTGGCCCGCATCAGGTCGTTGAGGTAGGCCGGGTCGCGGTGACCGTCGGCAGTGGCGACCACCAGGCGGGCGCCCGCGACGGCGGCGGTCCAGAATTCCCAGACCGAGAGGTCGAAGGTGGCGGCGGTCTTGAGCAGGATCGCGTCATCGGCACCGATACCGAATTCGGCCGTCTCCCACAGCAGCTGGTTGACGATCGCGCTGTGCGAGACCGCGACGCCCTTGGGCTTACCGGTCGAGCCGGACGTGAAGATCACGTACGCGGTGTTCGCGGGGACCAGTGTCACGCCGGTGATCGCGGCATCGCTGACATCACTCAGGTCGAGGTCGTCGAGCACGACCACTTCGGCTGCCGCCGTGCTGAATTCGGCATTCGCCGTGGTCAGCACAACAGCCGGAGCGGCCGTTTCCAGGATGTAGTCGGTGCGCTCGGCAGGCTGATCCGGGTCGATCGGCACGTATGCCGCGCCCGTACGAGCCACCGCGTACATCGCGATGATCAGCTCGGCGGAGCGTCGGATGGCCAGCGCCACCCGGTCCTCGGTGCCGATCCCGCGCGAGATCAGGTGCCGCGCAAGGCGGTTGACCTCAGCATCGAGCTCGGCATAGGTCAGCTCACGACGACCGCCGACGACGCGACCGCGCGCCATGCCAGCGATATCAACCTCAGCGGTGCCACCGTCGACTTCAGCGCCGTCGACGCTCGCGGTAGCAGCGTCGGATTCCGGCACGTCCACGACCAGCGCGATGGCGTCGGGCGTGGCCGCCACGGTCGCATCGAGGAGCGACACCAGGGTGGCCTCGGTGTCGACAGCGTACGCGGTGTCGTTCCACGCGGTGACGATGCGCTCGGATTCCGGCGCGGTGAGCAGGTCGATGTCGCCCACCGGGATGGTGGCATCGGCGGCGACCGCGTCGAGCAGCAGCAGGAAGCGGTCGGCGAAGCTCTGGACCGTCGACTCGTCGAAAAGGTCAATGGCGTAACCGAATTCGGTGACCAGCTGGGCGGGTGCGCCGTCGTCGGTGTAGCGGTCGTAGAGGGTGACGTGCAGGTCGGTCTTGGCCAGCTGGGAGTCGTAGTCGACGGCGCTGACGGTCAGGCCGGGCAGTTCGAAGGTGGTGTCGGCCAGGTTCTGGAACGACAGGCCCACCTGGAACAGCGGGTTGCGCGCGGTGGAGCGGACCGGGTTGAGGACCTCGACCAGGCGCTCGAACGGCACGTCGGCGTTGGCGAAGGCTTCCAGGTCGCGGTTGCGCACGTCGGCGAGCAGTTCGGCGAAGGAGGCGCCGGGGTTCACGGCGGTGCGGAACACCAGGGTGTTGACGAACATGCCGATCAGGTCGTCGAGTTCGCGCTCACCACGTCCCGCGATGGGGGTGCCGACGGCGATGTCGTCGGTGCCGGACAGGCGCGCGAGCAGCACGGCCAGTGCGGCGTGCACGACCATGAACAGCGAGGCGTTGTTCGCCCTGGCCAGGTCGTGCAGGGCCGCATGGCGGACCGGGTCGATCTCGAAGCGGATGGCCTGGCCCTGGAACGACTGCGCGGGCGGGCGCGGGCGGTCGGTGGGCAGTTCGAGCTGGTCGGGCAGGCCCGCGAGGGCTTCGGTCCAGTAGGCGACCTGCTTGGCGGCGAGGGATTCGGTGTCGGACTCGTCGCCGAGGACCTCACGCTGCCAGAGCGCGTAGTCGGCGTACTGCACGGGCAGCGGCGCCCACTGCGGCGCTTCGCCCTGCACGCGGGCCACGTAGGCGGCCATGATGTCGCGTGCGAGGGGGCCCATCGACGAACCGTCGGCGGAGACGTGGTGCACGGTGAACGCGAGCACGTGGTCGGTGGAGTTGAGCTCGAACAGTGCGACGGCCAGCGGCACCTCGCGGGTGACGTCGAAGGTGGTCATCGCGAATTCGATGACGGCACCGAGCAATTCGGACTCGTCGACGTCGATGTGGTGCACCTGCGCGCTGACCTGCGAGTTCGGCAGGATCACCTGACGCGGGCCGTCGGCCGAGGCCGGGTAGGTGGTGCGCAGCATCTCGTGGCGGGCGAACACGTCGCCGATCGCCTGCTCGAGCGCGGGCACGTCGAGGTCGCCGGTGAGGCGGACGGCCAACGGAATGTTGTCCACCGCCGAGGTGGAGGTATCGAACTGGTTGAGGAACCAGTAGCGCTGCTGGGCGGGCGACAGTGGGATGACGGCGGGCCGCTCCCCCGAGACCAGGCGCGGACGGGCCCGGCCGGAACCGGCGTTGTGCTCGGCGCGGGCGGCCAGCGCGGACACGGTCGAGGCTTCGAACAGGTCGCGGACCGACAGCTGGGTGTCCAGGGCTGCGCCGATGCGGGCGGTGACCTGGGTGGCCAGCAGCGAGTTGCCGCCGAGTTCGAAGAAGTCGTCGTCGGCGCCGACGCGGGTCACGCCGAGCACGTCGCCGAAGGTGCCTGCCACGATCTCTTCGATCGGGGTGGACGCCGCGCGGAACACCTTGGCCTCGAAGACCGGCGCGGGCAGCGCCTTGCGGTCGAGCTTGCCGGAAGCGTTGAGCGGGAAGGCATCCAGGATCACGAACGCGGTGGGGACCATGTACGTCGGCAGTGCGGTGCCGAGTTCGGTGCGCACGGCGTCGAGGTCGATGCTGGCACCGGCGGCCGGGATCAGGTAGCCGACCAGCTGGTCGCCGAGGCGCTCGTCGGAGCGGACCACGACCACGGACTGGGCGATCGCGGGCAGTGCGGTGAGCGCGGACTCGATCTCGCCGAGTTCGATGCGCAGACCACGCAGCTTCACCTGGAAGTCGGTGCGGCCCAAGTACTCCAGCTCGCCGTCGGCCGTCCAAGCGACGAGGTCACCCGTGCGGTACATGCGGGCACCGACCGCGAGGGTGTCGGCGGTCCCGGACTCTGGGCTCGCTGCTGATCCGCCGCCGGACACAGCGGCGAACGGGTCGGCGACGAAGCGGTCGGCGGTGAGGTCGGGACGGTTGACGTAACCGCGCGCCAGCTGGACACCCGCCAGGTACAGCTCGCCGGGGACGCCGACGGGCACGGGGTGCAGGCGCGAATCCAGCACGTACACCTGGGTATTGAAGACCGGGGCACCGATCGGCACCGAGGTGATGTCGGCATCGACGACCTCGTGGAAAGTGACGTCAACGGCGGCTTCGGTGGGGCCGTACAGGTTGTGCAGGGCCGCGCCGGTGAGCGCGCGCATCCGCTGGGCGGTCGGCGCGGGCAGGGCCTCACCGGAGGCGAACACCAAACGCAAGGTCGACGCGCCTGCGGTCTTCGCTTCCGCGTCCACGGAATCGGCAACCGTGCCGTCGGCGGGTGCGGTCGCGGTGCCGGCCGAAGCGACAGCGGCACGGTCGGCGAGTTCGGCGACGAACACCGACATCATCGACGGCACGAAGTGCGCGGTGGTGACACCCTCGGTCGCGATGATCTCGGCGAGGTACGCCGGATCGCGGTGGCCGTCGGGCTTGGCGACAACCAGGCGCGCACCGATCTGCAAGGGCCAGAAGAACTCCCACACCGACACGTCGAACGTGGCAGGCGTCTTCTGCAGCACCACATCGGCCTCGGTCAGGCCGTACTGCTCCTGCATCCAGACCAGACGGTTGACGATCGCACCGTGGCTGACCGCAACGCCCTTCGGGCGACCCGTCGAGCCCGACGTGAAGATCACGTACGCGGTGTTCTCCGGACGCACCGGAGCGATCCGCTCGGCATCGGTGACCGGTTCGGCCGAGTAGCCGGACAGGTCCAGGCTCTCGATGTTCAGCGCCGTGGTCGAACCGGCGTCGAATTCGTCACGCGCAGTGGTCAATACGCAGACCGGCGCGGCGGTCTCGAGCACGTAGTGGGTGCGCTCGGCCGGGTGGTCGGGGTCCAGCGGCACGTACGCACCACCGGCCACACTCACCGCGTACATGCCGATCACCAGGTCGAGCGAGCGGCGCATGCCGAGCGCGACCATGGTGTCCGGGCCGACGCCCTGGGCGATGAGGTGGCGGGCGAGGCGGTTCACCTGTGCGGAGAACTCGCGGTAGGACAGACTCGTCCCCTCGAAAGTGAGGGCGGTCGCGTTCGGGCTGGTCGCGGCCTGTGCCTCGAACATCGACACCAGCGTGGCAGCCTGGTCGACCGGGTGCTCGGTGGCGTTCCAGTCGGTGATCACCTGGCGGTATTCGGCCGGTGCCAGCAGGTCGACCTCGCCGATCGCGCGGTTGGGCTTGGCGACGACCGCGGTCAGCATCCGCACCAGTCGCTGCGCCAAGGCAGCGACGGTGTCGGCGTCGAACATGTCTGTCGCGTAGGCGAATTCGGCCGACATGCCGTCGGCGGAACCATCCGCACGGTGGCGGTCGGTCAGGTTCAGGTGCAGGTCGAACTTGGCGGTGACCACGTCCAGCGGCACGCCCGCGACCTCGAGGCCAGGCAGTTCGAAGGATGCCTCACCGGTGTTCTGGAACGACAGCATCACCTGGAACAGCGGGTGACGTGCCTGCGAACGGGCCGGGTTGAGGATCTCGACGAGCCGCTCGAACGGCAGGTCGGCGTGGCCGAAGGCGGCGAGGTCGTTCTCCCTGGTCTGAGCGAGCAGGTCGGCGAACGGCTGGGCCGGGTCGACGGTGCTGCGCAGGACCAGGGTGTTGACGAACATGCCGATGGCGTCGTCGAGCACCGCTTCACCACGGCCCGCGACGGCGGTGCCGATGGCGATGTCGTCGCTGCCCGACAGGCGGGCCAGCAGGGCCCCGAACGCGGCGTGCACGACCATGAACAGGCTGGCGCCGTGTTCGCGGGCCAGGGCGTTGAGGCTCGCGGCCAGGGTCGGGTCGATCGAGAACTCGTGCACGCCACCGCGATTGGACGCCACGGCGGGGCGGGGGCGATCGGCGGGCAGGTCGAGCTGGTCGGGCAGCCCGGCCAGGTTCTGCGACCAGTAGGCCACCTGCTGGGCGATCATCGACGCCGAATCCGCTTCGGAGCCAAGGGTTTCGCGCTGCCACAGGGCGAAGTCGGCGTACTGCACGGGCAGCGGCGCCCAGCCGGGAGCTTCGCCACGCGAGCGGGCGGCGTAGGCGATCATCACGTCGCGGGCCAGCGGGCGCACCGACCAGCCGTCGCCGGAGATGTGGTGCACGACGAAGACCAGCACGTGGGTGTCGGGGTGCGAGCCGTCCATCGAGCCCGCGATGCGCAGCAGTTCGGCGCGCACCGGAACCTCGGCGGTCACGTCGAATCCGGCGAGCACGAGCTCGCTGATCCGATCGCGAATCTCGTCCTCGCCCACGGTGATCGGGTTCAGCGCGATCGGCATCTGGCTCACCGGCAGCACGACCTGCACGCCGTGGCCGTCGGCGGTTTCGGGGTAGACGGTGCGCAGGACCTCGTGGCGTTCGACCACGTCGACCACGGCCTGACGCAGGGCGTCGATGTCGAGGTCGCCGGTCAGGCGCACGGCGAGGGGGATGTTGTTGACGCCGGTGGCGCTGTCGAACCGGTTGAGGAACCACATGCGCTGCTGCGCCAGCGACAGCGGGATCTGCTCGGGGCGCGATCCGGCGACGAGCTCGCGACGGCTGCCGCTGCCCGCATGGGTTTCCACCTTGGCGGCCAGTGCGGCCACCGACGGCGCCTCGAACAGCACGCGCACGGGGACGCGGGTGTCCAGCGCCGCACCGAGGCGGGCGACCACCTGGGTGGCGATGAGCGAGTTGCCACCCAGGTCGAAGAAGTCGTCGTCGAGGCCGACCGCGCTGTCGCCGGTCAGGCCGAGCACCTCGGCGAAGGTGGTGGCGACGATCTCCTCGATCGGGGTGCGCGGCGCACGGAACTCACGCGCCTCGAACACCGGCTCGGGCAGGGCACGGCGATCGAGCTTGCCGTTGGCGCTGAGCGGCATCTCGTCGATGACGACGAACGCAGCGGGGACCATGTAGGACGGCAGCTGTGCGGCGAGATGCGCACGCAGAGTGTCGATCTCGACGGTCTCGCCCGCAGCCGGGACGACGTAGCCGACGAGCTGGTCACCGGTGCGCGCATCCGAACGCACGACCACCACGGCCTGCGCGACGGTGTTCTGCGCGGTGAGCGCGGCCTCGATCTCGCCGAGCTCGATGCGCAGACCACGCAGCTTGACCTGGAAGTCGGTGCGGCCGAGGTAGGTGATCGAACCGTTCGCATCCCAGCGCACGAGGTCACCGGTGCGGTACATCCGCTCACCAGCGACGAACGGGTTGGCGACGAAGCGATCGGCGGTCAGATCGGCGCGGCCGACATAACCGCGGGCCAGCTGTACGCCGGACAGGTACAACTCACCCGAGACGCCCGGTGCCACCGGGTGCAGTCGCGAGTCGAGAACGAATGCCTTGGCGTTCAGTACCGGCTCACCGATCGGCACCGCACCCTGCACGTCCTCGGCAACGGGTGCGTGCGTGGCGTGGACGGTGAACTCGGTCGGACCGTAGAGGTTGTACAGCTCAGCCTGGCTGACCTGACGGATCGCGTCGACGACGTCGGAGGTGAACGCCTCACCGGCGACGAGCAGCGCCCGTACCGAGGCGAGCTGCGCGGGCTCGGCGCTGCCGGCGAACACCGACAACATCGACGGCACGAAGGAGGTGAGGGTGATTCCCTCGGCGGCGATCGTCTCGGCAAGGTACTGCGGATCACGATGGCCATCAGGGGTCGCGACGACCATCCGCGCGCCGCGCGCCAGCGCCGCGAACAACTCCCAGACCGATACGTCGAAGGTCTGCGGTGTCTTGAACAACACCACGTCGTCGGCGGTGATCTCGTACTCGTCCGCGATCCAGGTGATCTGGTTGAACGCGGCAGCGTGCGGAACCGCGACGCCCTTTGGACGACCGGTGGAACCCGACGTGAAGATCACGTAGGCCAGATTGGCGCCGGTCAGCGGCGCGAGGCGGTCGACATCGGCGATGGGGGTATCGGCGTACCCGGAAAGGTCGAGTTCGTCGACGATTAGCGTCTGTACGCCTTCTGGTGTGAACGCGTCGGCGGAGGTGGTCAGGACTACGGTCGGCTCGGCGGTCTCGAGGACATAGGCGATGCGGTCGGCAGGCTGATCCAGATCCAGCGGAACGTAGGCACCACCGGCTGCCAGCACCGCGTACACAGCGACGACGAGGTCAGCCGACCTGCGGATGCCGAGCGCGACCAACTCGTCCGGTCCGACACCGGAATCGATGAGCTTGTGGGCCAATCGGTTCACTCGCCCGGTGAACTCGGCGTAGGACAGAGCTGTCCCCTCGAACGTCAACGCGATCGCCGCAGGATCGACCGGGTCGGTGGGGAAGAGGTCGACCAGCGTGGCGTCGGTGTTGGCCGGGACGACGAACGCGCCGGTCATACCACCCATGCAAACCAGTTCGGTGGCGTTCCACTTGTTCAGCACCAACTCGCGTTCAGCGGTGCCGAGCAGGTCGATATCGCCGACCGATAGCTGAGGCTGTGCGCCGACACCTTCGAGCACACGCACGAACCGCTCGCCGAAGGCGGTCATCGTCGCCGAGTCGAACAGGTCGGTGGCGTAGATCAGCTCGGCGATCATGCCGGACGCGTCGCCGGGCTTCTCGGTGAGCACGACCTGCAGGTCGAACTTCGCCACGTCGATCGGCAGGTCTACGCCGCTGACCGTGAGGCCGGGCAGTTCGAGACTGTTCTGGGCGGTGTTCTGGAAGGCCAGCATGACCTGGAACAGCGGGTGGCGGGCCTGCGAGCGGGCCGGGTTGATGATCTCGACCAGGCGCTCGAAGGGGAGGTCGGCGTGGCCGAAGGCGGCGATGTCGGCGGCGCGGACTTCGCCGAGCAGGTCGGTGAAGGTGGCGTCGCTGTCGACCTCGGTGCGCAGCACCAGGGTGTTGACGAACATGCCGATCAGGTCGTCGAGGGCACGTTCACCACGGCCCGCGATGGGGGTGCCGATGGCGATGTCGTTCTCGCCGGACAGGCGCGAGAGCAGCAGCGCGAGGGCCGCGTGCGTGACCATGAACAGCGTCGCGCCACGGGTGCGGGCCAGGTCTGTCAGTGCCGCATGGGTTTTCGCGTCGATCTCGAAGGTGTGGGTGGCACCGCGGCCGCTGGCGACCGCGGGGCGCGGCCGGTCGGCGGGCAGGTCGAGCTGTTCGGGCAGGCCGCGCAGGGTCGAGCCCCAGTACGAGATCTGCTGGGCGATCACCGATTTCGCATCGTCCTCGTCGCCGAGCACGGCACGCTGCCACAGGGTGAAGTCGGCGTACTGGACGTCGAGGGGTCGCCAGGCCGGTTCGGTGCCTTCGACGCGGGCGCTGTAGGCGGTCATCACGTCGCGGGTCAGCGGGCCCATGGAGAAGCCGTCGGCCGAGATGTGGTGCACGACAAGGGCGAGCACGTGTTCGGTGGGGCTGATCTCGAACAGGGCGGCGCGGAACGGCACCTGCGTGGTGACGTCGAACGCGGTGAGTACCAGTTCCGAAAGGCGTTGCGGCAGTTCGGCGGCGGTGGTCTCGATCGGTGCGAGGTCGGGGATGACCTTGCCGGTCGGCACGATCACCTGGTAGCCGGCGCCCGAGACCTCGGGGTAGTAGCTGCGCAGGGACTCGTGGCGGGCGAGCACGTCGGCCACGGCCACCTGCAGTGCCTGGCGGTCGAGCAGACCCGAAAGTCGCACGGCGGCAGGAATATTGTCCACTGCGGACTCGGGGTCGAAGCGGTTCAGGAACCACATGCGCTGCTGTGCCAGCGACAGCGGCACCCGTTCGGGGCGCTGCTGCGGCACCAGCGGTGCGCGGCGTTCGGCACCGGAGTGCGTCTCGGCGCGGGCCGCCAGCGCGGCGACGGTGGAGGCTTCGAACAGCTCACGCACGCCGATATCGGAGTCCAGCGCAGCCGACAGACGGGCCGCGACCTGGGTGGCGGTCAGCGAGTTACCGCCGAGGGCGAAGAAGTCGTCGTCCAGGCCGACCCGATCGAGGCCGAGCACACCGGCGAAGGTGGCGGCGACGATCTCCTCGACCGGGGTGGTCGGGGCGCGGAACACCGCGGCCTCGAACACCGGCGCGGGCAGCGCCTTGCGGTCGAGCTTGCCGGAGGCGTTGAGCGGGAACTCGTCGAGGACGATGATCACCGCGGGCACCATGTAGGCGGGCAGGTTGTTGCCCAGTTCCTCGCGGGCGTCCTCGATGTCGACGGTGCGGCCGGTCGCGGGGATGACGTAGGCGACGAGCTGGTCGCCGGTGTGCTGATCGCCGCGCACGACGACCACCGACTGGGCGACCTCGTCCAAGCCCGTGAGCGCCGATTCGATCTCGCCGAGTTCGATGCGCAGACCGCGCAGCTTGACCTGGAAGTCGGTGCGGCCCAGGTATTCCAATTCGCCGTGTTCGGTCCAGGCGACGAGGTCGCCGGTGCGGTACATGCGTTCGCCGTCTTCGCCGAACGGGCTGGCGACGAAGCGGTCCGCGGTCAGGTCCGGGCGGGCGACGTAACCGCGCGCCAGCTGATCACCGGCGAGGTAGAGCTCACCCGCGACGCCGACCGGGACGGGGCGCAGGCGCGCGTCGAGGACGTAGACCTGGGTGTTGAAGACCGGCGCACCGATCGGCACGGTGTCGATATCGGTGTCAACGACCTCGTGGAAGGTGACGTCGACCGCGGCCTCGGTGGGGCCGTACAGGTTGTGCAGCGCGGCACCGGTCAGCTCGCGCAGACGGTGAGCGGGCTTGGGCGGCAACGCTTCACCGGAGGCGAACACCATGCGCAGCGAATCGCACTGTGCGGCAGCGGCATCGGCGACGAACACCGCGAGCATCGACGGAACGAAGTGCGTGACGGTGACGGCCTCGGCGCGGATGATCTCCGCGAGGTACGCGGGATCGCGATGGCCGTCGGGCTTGGCGACGACCAGGCGAGCGCCGATCTGCAAGGGCCAGAAGAACTCCCACACCGACACGTCGAACGTGGCAGGCGTCTTCTGCAGCACCACGTCGGCCTCGGTCAGACCGTAGGCCTCCTGCATCCAGACCAGGCGGTTGACGATCGCACCGTGGCTGACCGCAACACCCTTCGGACGACCCGTCGAACCCGACGTGAAGATCACATACGCGGTGTTCTCCGGACGCAGCGGCGCGATGCGCTCGGCGTCGGTGACGCGGGTGTCGGTGTAGCCGTCGAGGTCGAGCAGGTCGATGCGGACCTGCGCGGTGTCGATGTCCAGGTCGGTGCCCGAGGTGAGCACGCACACCGGATCCGCCGTTGCCAGAATGTATTCCGTGCGCTCGGCCGGGTGGTCGGGGTCCAGCGGCACGTAGGCGCCACCGGCCATGCTCACCGCGTACATGCCCACGACCAGGTCGATCGAGCGGCGCATGCCCAGTGCCACATAGGTTTCCGGGCCGACGCCGCGGTCGATCAGCCAGCGCGACAGGCGGTAGACGCGGTGGGCGAATTCGGCGTAGGTGAGGTTCGTGCCTTCGAAGGACAGGGCTATCGCCTGCGGTGTGCGGGCGACCTGGGCCTCGAACATCGAGATCAAAGTTGCTTGCTGGTCGACCTCGTGCGCGGTGGCGTTCCACTCGCGCACGACCAGTTCGCGTTCGGCGGCATCGAGCAGTGCGATATCGCCTACGGCCACAGTCGGTTCCGTGGTGATCGCGGTGAGCACTCGGATGAGGCGTTCGGCGATGCGGTGCACGGTGGCGGCGTCGAACAGGTCGCTCAGGTAGCCGGCGCGGATGCGCAGCTGGGTGTCGAGCTGGGCGATCAGCGACAGCGGGTAGTGGGTGGCGTCGGCGGCGTCGAGGCCGGTGACGGCCATGCCGTCGATGTCGGCGGCCTGGGCCTTGATGCCCTCGGCGTCGACCGGGTAGGACTCGAAGACGACCAGGGAGTCGAACAGGCCACCGATGCCGGCGGCGGACTGGATCTCGGCGAGGCCGATGTAGTGGTGGTCGAGGAGGTCGGCCTGCTCGCCCTGGGTGCGGGTGAGCACGTCGCGCACCGATTCCGCGGCGTCGAAGCGCACACGCACCGGGACGGTGTTGATGAACAGGCCGACCATGGATTCCACGCCCGACAGCTGCGCGGGGCGACCCGAGACGGTGGTGCCGAAGAGCACGTCGTCGCGGCCGGTCATGCGACCGAGCACGATCGACCAGGCGACCTGCAGGACGGTGTTCGGGGTGACGCCGAGGTCGGCGGCCAGGGCGACCATGCGCGCGGTGGTGGCCTCGTCGAGGTCGAATAGGTACTCGTCGGACAGGGCGGCGATCTCGCGGCTCGCGTCGGGGCGGGCCAGCATGGTCGGCTCGGTGACACCGCGCAGGGCATCGGACCAGGCCTCGACCGAGACCGAATGATCCTGGCGGGCAACCCATTCCAGGAAGTGCCGGTAGGAGCGGACGGCGGGCAGCGCGCTCGCGTCGCCGTGCAGGGCGTAGAGGGCGAGCAGGTCGCGCATGACCAGCGGCGTCGACCAGCCGTCGAGGAGGATGTGGTGGTTGGACACCACGAAGCGCCATTCGTGCTCGGCGATCTGGATCAGGGTGAAGCGGATCAGCGGCGGGTTCGCCAGGTCGAAGCGAGCGGTGCGGTCGGCCTCGACGAGATCGGCGAATTCGCCCGATTCGGTGCGGTCGTGTTCGGTCCAGGCCACGCGGGTGGTGTCGAGGACGACCTGCACGGCATTGCCGTCGTGGTCGGTGACGAACGCGGTGCGCAAGGTTTCGTGGCGGTCCAGCAGGGCCTGGGCCGCCGCGCGCAGACGGGTGGCGTCGACGCGACCGGTGAGCGTGAGGACGGCCTGGGCGGTGTAGACGTCGACCGAGGTGGCGGCCAGGCGCGCGTGGAAGAACAGGCCTGCCTGCAGCGCGGCGAGCGGCCACACCTGGGTGAGTTCGGGGTAGCGGGTTTCCCAGGTGTCGATGTCGCGCTGGGTGGCGCGCACGAGGGCGAAGTCGGACGGGGTGTGGCCGCCCGCGTCGGCCGAGTTGGCGTGCCGGGCAACGGCTTCCAGCGCGGTGATCCACAGGTCGGCGAATTCGCGGACCTCGGCTTCGGCGAGCAGGGTGCTCGGGTAGCCGATATTGGCGCTGAGCTTGTCGCCGACGACGATCGCGTTCACGTCGAGGGGTGCCATGGCGGGCATGTCGGCGTCGTAGGCGCCGCCGAGGGCGGCCAGCTCGGGTGCTGGGATCCAGCCGAAGCCGCGCAGGGCGTCGGGGACATCGCTGTCGGCGACGCGGCCCAGGTAGTTGAAGCTGATCTGGCCGGGGAGCTGCGTGGGCAGTTCGGCGGCGGTCTCGGCGTTCATGTACCGCAGCAGGCCGTAACCGATGCCCTTGTCGGGCACCGCGAGCAGCTGTTCCTTGACGGCCTTCACGGCCTGGCCCAGTGCGGGTCCACCGGCGAGGGCGGCGTCGATGTCGATGCCCGCCAGGTCGAGGCGGACCGGGAAGATGGCGGTGAACCAGCCGACGGTGCGGGACAGGTCGGCGCCGGGCGCGACCTCTTCCTCACGGCCGTGGCCTTCGAGACGCACGAGCAGTGCGTCGTTGTCCGCGTCGGCGCGGCGGCCGTTGCCGAGCGCGCCGGGGCCGGTGCGTGTGGAGCGCCACTTGGCGGCGGCCAGGGCCAGCGCGGTGAGCAGGCCGTCGTTGACGCCACCGTGGAACAGGGCGGGGACGGTGGTGAGCAGTGCCTTGGTGACCTCGGCGGACACCTCGACCGGCAGCTTCTCGACCACGCCGGAGACGTCGACCGCGGGGTCCATCGGCCGCTCGGTGAGCAGCGGGTCCGGGGTTTCGACAACCGCACGCCAGAAGTCCAGCTCGGCGGCGCGGTCGGTGCTGCGCGCCTCGTCGGCCAGTGCGTGCGCCCAGGCGCGCATGGAGGTGGCGGGGGCGCCGAGTTCGGGCTGCTGGCCCGAAGAGAGCTGACCCCACGCGGACACGAAGTCGGGCACGAGGATGCGCCACGAAACACCGTCGACCACGAGGTGGTGGGCGACGACGATCAGGCGACCTGCGCGAGAGGACGCGACATCCGGTTCCAGCCAGACGAAGCGCACGACGATGCCGTTGGCCGGATCGAGGCGGTCGAGGCTGGCATCCAGTGCGGCCGAGGCGATTTCGACCAGTTCGTCATCGGAGACGTTCGGGTCGAAAACAGTGCGGTCGATCAGCTCGGTGGCGTCGACGGTGCCGGTGGGGGCGGTGGTGACGACCCAGCGGCCGTCGACCTGGTGCAGGCGCGAGCGCAGCATGTCGTGGCGGTCGATGACCGCGCCGACGGTGGCGGCGATGCCCGCGCGGTCGATGCCGACCGGCAGTTCCAGTGCCATGGTCTGGTTGAACCGGTTGTACGAACCGGCCCGCTCGGCCATGAAGCGGACGACCGGGGTCAGCGGCATGTCGCCGACGCCACCACCGGGCAGTTCGGCGAGGGTGATCGCGGAAGCTGCTGCGACATCGGCGGTTTCGGCGACCGAGGCGAGTCCGGCGACGGTGCGCTGTTCGAAGACGTTGCGCGGGGAGAACAGCACGCCGCGTGCCTTGGCGCGGGAGACGAGCTGGATGGAGACGATCGAGTCGCCGCCGAGGGCGAAGAACGAATCGTCGACACCCACGCGCTCCACGCCGAGGACCTCGGCGAAGACTTCGGCGATGGTCTGTTCGATCGGATTGCGTGCGGCCCTGAAGGTGACCTCGGTGGCGAAGACCGGTTCGGGCAGTGCCTTGCGGTCGAGCTTGCCGACGGGTGTCAGCGGCACGTGGTCGATCACCATGATCGACGACGGCACCATGTACGCGGGCAGTCGGTCTTCGACGTGCGCGGTCAGGGCGGCGATGTCGATCGAATGACCCGGTGCGGCAACCACATACGCGACCAGCGAGACGGCGCCGGCGGTGCTCTTGTGGCCGACGGTGGTGGCGAAGTCGACGGTCTCGTGTGCGGCGAGGGCGGAGTCGATCTCGCCGAGTTCGATACGGAAGCCACGGATCTTGACCTGGAAGTCGGAGCGGCCGACGTATTCGACGGTGCGGTCGGCGGTCCAGCGCACGACGTCGCCGGTGCGGTACATGCGCTCGCCCGGCAGGAACGGGTCGGCGACGAACCGGTCGGCGGTGAGGCCGGCGCGGGCGTGGTAGCCGCGGGCCAGCTGGATGCCCGACAGGTAGAGCTCACCCGCGACACCCACCGGAACGGGCTGGAGCTGGGCATCCAGGATCAGCGAGCGCATGCCGCGCGTCGGTCCACCGATGGTGACCAGTTCGCCCGGCACCAGCGCGGCGCTGATGTTGGTCATGATCGTGGTCTCGGTGGGGCCGTAACCGTTGTGGAAGGCGCGAGTGGTGCCGTCCGCCAGGGGAACTGCCCACTTCGACACGAGGTCCGCGGGGACCGCTTCACCACCGGCGACCAGGACGCGCAGGGAGTCGAGGCCGCTGGGGTCGAAGGTGGCCAGGGCGGCGGGGGTGATGAAGGCGTGGGTGACCTGCTCGGTGCGGATCAGTTCGGACAGTTCGTCGCCGCCGTAGACGCCCGGCGGGACCACGACCAGGGTGCCGCCGCGGGCCAGGGCCAGCAGCAGTTCCAGGATCGAGGCGTCGAATGAGGGGGACGCGAAATGCAGTGCGCGCGTTGCGGAGTCGAGCCCGTAACGCTTCGCCTGCTCCTCGCCGAAGTTGGCGAGACCGGCATGGGTGACCACGACGCCCTTGGGGACGCCGGTCGAGCCGGAGGTGTAGATGACGTAGGCGGGCTGTTCGGGGCTGGTCGCGCGGACCAGTTCCGAGTCAGCGATCGGGCCACCGTCGAAGCGAGCGAGATCGAGTTCGTCCAGCACGAGCCAACCGGATGCGGGAGCATCTGCGGTCGCCCCGGCCGAGGCGATGTCGGGCAGTCCGCCCAGCACCGATGCGACGGTGATGCCCAGCGGCGAACCGGAGTCGGTGACCATGTGGGCGATGCGGTCGGCCGGGTAGGTCGGGTCGACCGGGACGAAAGCCGCACCGGTCTTGGCGACGGCCCACGCGGCCAACACCGAATCGGCCGAACGCGGGACACCGATGGCGACGAGGTCTTCGGCGCCGATCCCCTCGGCGATCAGCAAGCGCGCCAACCGGTTCGAGCGTTCATCGAGGTCCGCGTAGGACACAGCTGTCCCCTGGAACACCACGGCATCGCCGGTCGGGTTCTGGGCGACGGCCGCGGCCAGGAGGTTGCGCAGGGTGCGGGCGGGCACCGGCGGTTCGCCGACCCGGAACACCAGGTCGGAGCGCTCGGCGGCGTCGAGCACGTCGATCGCGCCGACCGGGATCGTGGCGTCGGCGGCGATCGCTTCCAGCACGCGCTGCCAGCGCACGGCGATGCCGGCGACGGTGTCCTCGTCGAACAGTTCGGTGGCGTAGTTCAGTGCCAGCGCCATGCCGCCGTGGCCGGGTTCGCCCAGCTCGGACAGGGTGAACTGCAGGTCGAAGCGGGCGACGCTCTCCTCGAGGTCCAGCGCGGAGACGGCGAGGCCGGGCAGTTCCAGGGTGGTGCGGTCCAGGTTCTGGAAGGCCAGCATCACCTGGAACAGCGGGTTGCGCGACTGCGAGCGTTCGGGGGCCAGCAGTTCCACCAGTCGCTCGAACGGGACGTCGGCGTTGCCGAAGGCGTCGAGGTCGGCGATGCGGGCCTGTTCCAGCAGGTCGGTGAAGGAGTCGGCCGGGCGCACGCCGGTGCGCAGGACCAGGGTGTTGACGAACATGCCGACCAGGTCGTCGAGGGCCTGCTCGCCGCGGCCCGCGATGGGGGTGCCGATGGCGATGTCGTCGGAGCCCGACAGGCGGGACAGCAGGACCGCCAGCGCGGTGTGCATGACCATGAACAGCGACGCGCCTTGGCGGCGGGCGACCTCGTCGAGCTTCGCGATCAGCTCGGGCGAGAGTTCGCGGTGCACGCTGGCGCCGATGTGCGAGGCGATGGCCGGGCGGGGGCGGTCGAACGGCAGGGTCAGTTCGTCGGGGACGCCGGCGAGCTGGGACTGCCAGTAACCGACCTGGCGCGACATGAGCGAGTCGGTGTCGTCCTCGGTGCCGAGAACCGCGCGCTGCCAGATGGCGAAGTCGGCGTACTGGACGGGCAGGGGTGCCCAGCCGGGGGCGGTGCCCTGGGCGCGGGCGGTGTAGGCGCGCATCACGTCGCGGGTCAGCGGCGCGATGGAGAAGCCGTCGGCGGCGATGTGGTGGACCACGACGACGAGCACGTGCTCGTCGACCCCGTTCACCTTGAACAGACGCGCGCGCATCGGAACCTGTTCGGCCACATCGAAACCGGTGGACACGAACTCGGTGACGGTGGCGAACAGCTCGTCCTGCGCGATCGCGATCGGGCGCAGGTCCAGCGAAATGCGTTCCGCCGCAACGATCTGCTGGACCGGGGTGCCGCCGTGTTCGGGGTAGCGGGTGCGCAGCGATTCGTGCCTGCGGACCAGGTCGGCCAGCGCCAAAGACAGTGCCTCGGTGTCGAGTTCGCCGGTGAGGCGGTTCGCGACGGGCAGGTTGTAGGCCGCGGACGTGGTGTCGTACTTGTTGAGGAACCACATGCGCTGCTGCGCGAACGACAGCGGAACCAGTTCACCGTCGGCGCGTTCGCGGGCGACCAGCGCCGCGCGGGCGGTGCCGCCGGTGTGCGATTCCACCCGTGCCGCAAGGGCTTCCACGGTGGAGGCCTCGAACAGCGCGCGCACGGGAACCGTGGTGCCCAGTGCCGCGCCGATGCGGGCGACCACGCGGGTGGCGATGAGCGAGTTGCCGCCGAGGTCGAAGAAGTCGTCGTCGACGCCGACCCGGTCCAGGCCGAGCACGTCGGCGAAGACCGCGGCGACGGTCTCCTGCACCGGTGTGACGGGTGCGCGGAAGGCGCGCGCCTGCACGGCGGGGGCGGGCAGGGCGCGGCGGTCGAGCTTGCCGTTGACGGTCAGCGGGATCCACTCGAGCCGCACGAGCGCGGCGGGCACCATGTAGGCGGGCAGCTGTTCGGCGGCGCCGCCGCGGATGGTTTCGAGGTCGGGTTCGAGTTCGCCCTCGGCGACCACGTAGGCGACGATCCGCTGGTCACCCGGCTGATCCTCGCGCACGATGACCGCGGCCTGGGCGATACCGGGCTGCGCGAGCACGGCGGCTTCGATCTCACCGAGTTCGATACGGAAGCCGCGGACCTTGACCTGGTCGTCGGCGCGGCCGAGGTATTCGAGTTCGCCGAAACGGTTCCAGCGCGCGAGGTCGCCGGAGCGGTACAGGCGCGAGCCGCCCTGGTTCGGGCCCGCGAGGGGGTTGGCGACGAAGCGGGTGGCGGTCAGGTCGGGGCGACCGAGGTAGCCGCGCGCCAACTGCGGTCCGGCGACGTACATTTCGCCCGCTACACCGACCGGAACCGGCCGCAACCGGTTGTCGAGGACGTACACGCCCAGGCCCGCGATGGCCCGGCCGACGACCGAACCGGCCGCGGCCGCAATGGTTTTCGCGTCCAGCGCACGGAACGACACGTGCACCGTGGTCTCGGTGATGCCGTACATGTTGACCAGCGTCGGCGAGCTGTCACCGTGGCGCGCAACCCAATCCGACAGGCGACGCAATTCGAGGGCCTCGCCGCCGAACACGACGTAGCGCAGCGCGAGGGGCTCGAGACCCGGTCCGGCGTTGCGGTCGGCCTCGGCCAACTGGTAGAACGCCGACGGCGTCTGGTTGAGCACCGTCACCTGCTCCACCCGCAGCAGTTCCAGGAACTGTTCGGGCGAACGCGAGGTGTAGTAGTCGACCACGATCAGCTCGCCGCCGAACAGCAGCGGGCCCCACAGTTCCCACACCGAGAAGTCGAAGGCGTAGGAGTGGAACAGCGTCCACACGTCGCGCGGACCGAAGCCGAAGTCGCGGTCGGTGTTGGCGAACAGGCGCACCACATTGCGGTGCGCGACGGCGACGCCCTTGGGGCGGCCGGTCGAGCCGGAGGTGTAGATGACGTAGGCGACGTTGTCCGGCGACAGCGGCGCGAGGCGGTCGGCGTCGGTGATCGGGGCGTCGTCGGCGTCTTCGACATTGCCGGTTTCCACCGCGAAGCCGTCGAGGATCACCGAGGGCAGGTGCTCGGGCACGGTCACCTGGACCGTGGAATCGAGCACCACGCTGGTGGGACGCGAGTCTTCCAGGACGTAGGCGATGCGCTCGGCCGGGTAGGTCGGGTCGACCGGTACGTAACCGGCACCGGTCTTGACCACCGCGAGCAGGGCGACGACCAGGTCCAGCGAGCGCGGCAGGATCACCGCGACCAGCGATTCCGGGCCCGCGCCGTCGTCGATGAGCCTGCGCGCCAACACATTCGCGCGCCGGTCGAGTTCGGCGTAGGTCAGCGATTCGACACCGAACTTGGCGGCGATGCGGTCCGGGTAGGCCTGCGCCGCCGCGTCGAACAGGTCGACCAGAGTGGTGTGCTTGTTGCCGAACAGGCCGCGCCGGTAGCCGGCGGGGGTGCTGGCGTCGTGGATGACCGGCAGGCCGATGGCGTCGGCGCCCGAGGACACCCAGCGCTGGGCGACGTCGCGCTGTTCGGCCTCGCCGAGCAGGTCGATATCGCCGACGATCACGTCGGGGTTCTCCGCGACGCTGCGCAGGATGCGCACGAGGCGGTCACCGAAGGCGGCGACGGTCTCGGCGTCGAACAGATCGGTGGCGTAGTTCCACGACAGGGCAAGCGAGCCGTCGGCGGCTTCGCCGACGGTGAGCTGCACGTCGAATTTCGCTGTGCCCGGGTCGAAGTCGACGACATCGAGGTCCAGGCCGGGCAGCGCGATGGTGCCGGTGTCGGCGGCGGTGGCCGCTTCGAAGGTCAGCGCGACCTGGAACAGCGGGTGGTGCGCTTGCGAGCGGGCGGGGCTGAGCACGTCGACCAGGCGCTCGAAGGGCACGTCGGCGTTGGCGAAGGCGGACAGGTCCACCTTGCGGATCTGGTCGAGCAGGTCGCCGAAGCTCGCGCTCGAGTCGACCTCGCTGCGCAGCACCAGGGTGTTGACGAACATGCCGACCAAGTCGTCGAGGGTGCGCTCGCCGCGACCGGCGATGGGGGTGCCGATGGCGATGTCGGTGCTGTTGGACAGGCGCGCGGCCCAGGTGGCCAGTGCCGCGTGCATCACCATGAACAGGGTGACGCCGCGGGCGCGGGCGATCTCGGTCAGCGCGTGGTGCAGTGGCGCGTCGACCGAGAAGCGGTGCAGGTCACCGGCATTGGTGGCGACCTCGGGGCGCGGGCGGTCGGCGGGCAGTTCGATCTGGTCGGGCAGGTCGCGCAGCTGCTCGGTCCAGTAGGTGAGCTGGCTCGCGGCGACCGATTCGGGATCGGACTCCTCGCCCAGCACCTCACGCTGCCACAGGGTGTAGTCCGCGTACTGGACCTCGAGGGGCGCCCAGGCGGGGATCTCGCCGCGGGTGCGCTCGGTGTAGGCGATCACGACATCGCGCAGCAGCGGACGCAGCGAGAAGCCGTCACCGCTGATGTGGTGCATGACCAGCACAGCCACGTGGGTGCGCTCGTCGACGCGCAGAAGGCTTGCGCGGAACGGGATTTCGCGGGTCACGTCGAAGTGCACGCTCGCCAGTTCGATCACGCGCGCGACCACATCGCTCGCGGCGACCGGCTGGACGGGCAGGGCGAACCGGACCTCGTCGGCGGGCAGGACCTGCTGGTAACCGGCGCCCTCTTCGACCGCGCCCGCGGTGAAGTCCGCAGCCGGGTAGAAGGTGCGCAGCGACTCGTGCCGGGCCACCACATCGGCGATGGCCGCTTCCAGCGCGGCGACGTCGAGGTCGCCGGTGAGGCGGATCGCGACCGGGATGTTGTTGACGGCGGTGCGGTTGTCGAAGCGGTTGAGGAACCACATCCGCTGCTGGGCCTGCGACAGCGGCACCAGTTCGGGACGCGGGCGCGGCGCGAGGGGAACGCGTCCACCGCGACCGGTGTGCGTTTCCACGCGGGCGGCCAGCGCGGCCACGGTCGATGCTTCGAACAGCGCGCGCAACGGCACCTGGGTGTCCAGTGCCTCGGACAGCCGCGCGGCGACCCGAGTGGCGATCAGCGAGTTGCCGCCGAGTTCGAAGAAGTCGTCGTCGAGACCGACCTGACCGGCACCCAGCACCTCGGCGAAGGTGGCGGCCACGATCTGCTGCACCGGCGTGACCGGGGCCTGGAACGCGCGCACGGCGAACACCGGCGACGGCAGCGCCTTACGGTCGAGCTTGCCGGAAGCGTTGAGCGGGAACGCATTCAGCACGACATAGGCCGCGGGCACCATGTACACGGGCAGTTCGGTGCCGAGGGCCAGCTTGACCGCGTCGGTGTCGACGGTGGCGCCGGTGGCCGGGATGACGTAGGCGACCAGCTGATCGCCGGTGTGCTCGTCGGCACGCACCACGACCACCGACTGGGCGATCTCCGGCAGCGCCGTCAAAGCGGACTCGATCTCGCCGAGCTCGATGCGCAGACCGCGCAACTTCACCTGGAAGTCGGTGCGGCCCAAGTACTCCAGCTCGCCGTCCGCGGTCCAGGTGACGAGGTCACCGGTGCGGTACATGCGCTCGCCGAGCACGAACGGGTCGGCGACGAAGCGGTCCATGGTCAGGTCGGCGCGGCCCACATAGCCGTGGGCCAGCTGCACGCCCGCGAGGTAGAGCTCACCCGCGACACCCACGGGAACGGGGCGCAGTCGCGAATCGAGCACGTACAGACGGGTATTGAACACCGGGGCACCGATCGGCACCGTCTCGGTGTCGGCGTCGGTGACCTCGTGATAGGTCACGTCGACGGCGGCTTCGGTGGGGCCGTACAGGTTGTGCAGTGCGGCGCCGGTCAGTTCACGCAGACGCTGCGCGGTCGGTGCGGGCAGACCCTCACCGGAGGCGAAGACGTTACGCAGCGAAACACAGTCGGCGGCAAGCGGTTCGGTGACGAACACGGCCATCATCGACGGCACGAAGTGCACCGTGGTGACCTGCTCGGCCGCGATCAGCCGGGCCAGGTAGGCCGGGTCGCGATGCCCGTCCGGCTTGGCCACGACCAGGCGCGCACCGACTTGCAAGGGCCAGAAGAACTCCCAGACCGACACGTCGAAGGTGGCGGGGGTCTTCTGCAGCACCACGTCGTCGGCGGCCAGGCCGTAGGCGGCGTGCATCCAGACCAGGCGGTTCACGATGGCCGCGTGGCTGACCGCGACACCCTTGGGGCGACCGGTGGAGCCGGAGGTGAAGATGATGTAGGCGGTGTTGTCCGAGCGCAGCGGGCGGTGCCGGTCGGCGTCGGTGACCGGCTCGGTCGAGTGACCGGAGAGGTCGAGCTGGTCGATGCGCACCTCGCGACCGGCGGCCGCGGGCAGGCTCTCGCCCGAAGTCAGGACGCAGACCGGCTGCGCGGTATCGAGGATGTGCTCGATGCGCTCGGCCGGGTGATCGGGGTCGAGCGGCACGTAGGCGCCACCGGCGGCGGAGACGGCGTACATGCCGACCAGCAGGTCGATCGAGCGCCTCATGCCAAGGGCCACATACGATTCCGGGCCGACACCGGCGTCCTTGAGCCAGCGCGCCAGCTGACGCACTCGCCCGGCGAACTCGGCGTAGGACAGACTCGTCCCCTCGAACGTGAGCGCGATCGCGTCGGGAGTCCGCGCGACCTGGGCTTCGAACAGGGCGTGCAGGGTGGCCGGGTCGTCGTCGCTGGGGGTGCTCAGTGCGGCGTCGACGGCGAATTCGGTGTCGTTCCAGCGGTCGAGCACCAGCGAACGTTCGGCGGTATCCAGGAGTTCGATGTCACCGACGGGGGCTGCGGGGTCCACGACGATGGCGGTGAGCACGCGCAGCAGGCGGGCACCGAACTTCGCGGCGAACTCGGCGTCGAAAAGGTCTGTGGCGTAGACCAGTTCGGCTTCCATGTGGCTGTCGTCGGGGACCTCGCTGAGCGCGAGCTGCAGGTCGAACTTGGCCATGTGCTGGTCGATGCCCAGTTCGGAGACCGTGAGGCCGGGCAGTTCCAGGGTGGTGCGGCCCAGGTTCTGGAACGACAGCATCACCTGGAACAGCGGGTGCCGCGACTGCGAGCGGGCCGGGTTGAGCACCTCGACGAGGCGTTCGAACGGCACGTCGGCGTGCGCGAAGGCGGCCAGGTCGTGTTCGCGGACCTGGCCGAGCAGTTCGGTGAAGGTGGCGGCGGGGTCGACCTGCGCGCGCAACACCAGGGTGTTGACGAACATGCCGACCAGGTCGTCGAGGGCCTGCTGGCCGCGACCGGCGACGGGGGTGCCGATGGCGATGTCGTCGGTGCCGGACAGGCGCGACAGCAGCACGGCGAACGCGCTGTGCACCACCATGAACAGGGTGGTGCTGTGGTCGTGGGCGACCTGGTTCAGTGCCTCCACGAGCTCGCCCGGCAGTTCGAAGCGGTGCGTGCCCGCCTGGTAGCTGGGCTGGGCGGGCCGCGACTTGTAGCCCAGCCGCAGTTCGTCGGGCAGGTCGGCCAGCGCGCCGCGCCAGTGGTCGAGCTGTTCGGAGATCAGCGAGGTCGGGTCGGCTTCGTCGCCGAGGATTTCGCGCTGCCACAGCGCGTAGTCCACGTACTGCACGGCCAGCGGCGGCCAGCCGGGTTCGGTGTTGGCGGTGCGGGCCACGTAGGCGGTCATCAGGTCGCGCACCAGCGGGCGCAGCGAGAAACCGTCGGCGGCGATGTGGTGGACCACCATCACCAGCACGTGTTCGCGTTCACTGAGTTCGTACACGCGAAGGCGCACAGGGGCATTGGCGGTGACGTCGAAACCGCGGCGGGCGAACTCGTAGAGCGAGGACGCCATGTCGGTCTCGTCGGCCTCGATCAGTTCCACGTCGGGAATCGAGGCGGCGGCGGACAGCACCTTCTGGAAGGGGGTGCCGTCGGGCATGGTCGCGCGAGCCGACTCCGGCGCGACGAACACCGGGTAGATCGTGCGCAGGGTTTCGTGGCGGGCGATCACATCGGCGACCGCGCCGCGCAGGGCGGGCAGGTCGAGCAGGCCCTGCAGGCGGACCGCGACCGGGATGTTGTAGGTGCCGGTATCGGCGACGTCGAAGCGGTTCAGGAACCACATGCGCTGCTGTGCCAGCGACAGCGGCGGCTGCTCCGGACGCGGCCCGGCGGTGAGCTCGGCGCGCAGACCGGTGCCCGCGTGCGATTCCACGCGTGCGGCCAGCGCGCCGACCGTCGGTGCTTCGAACAGGGTGCGCACGCCGACCTCGGCGTCCAGGGCCTTGCTCAGGCGTGCGGCGACCTGGGTGGCCACCAGCGAGTTGCCGCCGAGGGCGAAGAAGTCGTCGTCGACGCCGACGCGTTCGGCGCCCAGCAGATCGGCGAAGATCTCGGCGACGATCTCCTCGATCGGCGTGGAGGGCGCACGGAACATCTTGGCTTCGAACACCGGCGCGGGCAGCGCCTTGCGGTCGAGCTTGCCGGAAGCGTTGAGCGGGAACACATCCAGCACCACCAGGGCCGCGGGCACCATGTAGGCGGGCAGTTCCGCGGTGATGCCGGCCTTCACGGCGGCCACGTCCAGGACCGTATCCGCTTCGGGCGCAACGTAACCCACGAGCTGGTCACCGGAGTGCGGGTCAGAGCGCACGACCACGACCGACTGCGCGACGCCCGGCTGAGCCAGCAGGGTCGCTTCGATCTCGCCGAGTTCGATGCGCAGGCCGCGCAGCTTCACCTGGAAGTCGGTGCGGCCCAAGTAGTTCAGTTCACCGTAGGACAGGTCGCCGTCGGACACCGAGGACCACGTGACGAGGTCGCCGGTGCGGTACATGCGCGAACCGGCCGCGCCGTACGGGTTGGCGACGAAACGGTCGGCGGTGAGGTCGGCGCGGTTGAGGTAACCCACGGCCAGCTGATCGCCCGCGAGATAGAGCTCTCCCGCGACACCGGGGGCGACCGGATGCAGGCGCGAATCCAGCACGAACACACGGGTGTTCCACACCGGGCGGCCGATCGGCACCGACTCGGTGTCGGCGTCGGTGACCTCGTGATAGGTCACGTCGACCGCGGCTTCGGTGGGGCCGTACAGGTTGTGCAGGCGGGCGCCGGTCAGCTCGCGCAGGCGCTGCGCGGTCGGCGCGGGCAGCGCCTCACCGGAGGCGAACACCTGGCGCAGGCGCACGGCGGTGCCGTTGCCGTTGGTGCCCAGCGTGGACACGAACACCGACAGCATCGAGGGCACGAAGTGCGCGGTGGTGATGCCGCGCTCGGCGATGATCTGGGCCAGGTACACCGGGTCGCGGTGGCCGTCGGGCTTGGCCACCACCAGGCGGGCGCCGGTTTGCAAGGGCCAGAAGAACTCCCACACCGACACGTCGAAGGTGGCGGGGGTCTTCTGCAGCACGGCGTCGGCGGCGTCGATCGGGTACTCGTGCTGCATCCACAGCAGTCGGTTCACGATCGCGGCGTGGTCGACCGCGACGCCCTTGGGGCGACCGGTCGAGCCCGACGTGAAGATCACGTAGGCGGTGTTGGTGGCCCGAATCGGTTGCACGCGTTCGGCATCGGTGATCGGCGCGCCGCTGAAATCGGCGGGCGATTCGATGTTCTCCAACGCGTGCACGGTGACACCGTCGGCCTCGAACCCGTCGCGACGACTGGTGAGCACCAGCCGCGGCTGCGCGGTCTCGATGATGTGGCCGATGCGATCGGCGGGCTGATCCGGGTCCAGCGGCACGTAGGCGGCGCCGGTCTGCAGCACCGCGTACATGGCCACGACCAGTTCGGTGGAACGCCGAATCGCCAGTGCCACATGGTCGCCGGGGCCGATGCCGTCGGCGATCAGGCGGCGGGCGATGCGGTTGGCGCGCTCCTGCAGCTCGCGGTAGGACAGTTCCTCGTTGTCGAAGACCAGGGCCACGGCGTCGGGGGTGCGCTGCACCTGCGCGTCGAACAGCGACACCAGGGTGGCGTGCGGCACCGCGTGCGCGGTGTCGTTCCAGTCGACCAGGACCTGTGCGTGCTCCTCGGGCGCGAGCAGGTCGATATCGCCGACGAACACCTCGGGGTCGGCCACGATCGCGGCGAAGATGTTGTCGAGCCTGCGCGCGAACGCGGCGATCGTGGGTTCCTCGAAAAGGTCGAGCGCATAGGAGAACTCGGCCGCCATACCGCCGACTTCACCGTCGGTGTCCTGCACCTCGGTCAGCGTGAGCTGCAGGTCGAACTTGGCCAGCTGCGGGTCGTAATCGATGCCGCTGACGGCAAGGCCGGGCAGCTGCAGCGAGGCCTGCTTGTTGTTCTGGAACGACAGCATCACCTGGAACAGCGGGTGGCGGGCCTGCGAACGGGCCGGGTTGAGCACCTCGACCAGGCGCTCGAAGGGCACGTCGGCGTGCGCGAAGGCCTGCAGGTCGGTCTCGCGGGCCTGGTCGAGCAGGGTCGCGAACGGGGTGGCGCCCTCGACCTGCGAGCGCAACACCAGGGTGTTGACGAACATGCCGACGAGGTCGTCCAGTGCCTGGTCACCACGACCGGCGACCGGGGTGCCGATCGCGATGTCGGTGGTGCCGCTGGCACGCGCGAGCAGCACGGCCAGCGCGCTGTGCATGACCATGAACAGCGAGGCGTTGTAGCGGCGGCCCAATTCGACCAGGGCGCGCTGGGTTTCGCCGGCGATCACGAAGCTGTAGGTGCCGCCACGGTAGGAAGCGGCGGGCGGGCGCGGGTGATCGGCGGGCAGCACGAGCTCGTCGGGCAGATCCGCGAGTTCTTTTGCCCAGTAGGCGATCTCGGAGGAGATCAGCGACTTCGGATCGGATTCCGAACCGAGCACCTCACGCTGCCACAGCGCGTAATCGGCGTACTGGACGGGCAATTCGGCCCAGGTCGGCGCTTCCCACGAGGTGCGCGCGGCGTAGGCCATGATCACGTCGCGCGACAGCGGCGACATCGACCAGCCGTCGGCGGAGATGTGGTGCACCACCATGCCGAGCACGTACTCGGACTCCGACACCTCGAAAAGCCGTGCGTGCAACGGCACTTCGCTGGTCACGTCGAACGCCATCGAGGCCAGATCGATCAGGTGATCGATGAGGTTGTCCTCGGTGACCCGGTACGGGGTGAGGTCGGGCACGATCTGCGCGGCGTCGAGAACCACCTGCACGGGACCGTTGCCGGAGTCGGGGAACACCGTGCGCAGCGACTCGTGCCGGTCGATGACGTCGATGACCGCGACCTGCAGCGCGGCCACGTCCAGGTCACCGGACAGCCGGATCGCGACGGGGATGTTGTTGACCGCCGAGGCGGTGTCGAAGCGGTTGAGGAACCACATGCGCTGCTGCGCCAGCGACAGCGGCACCCGATCGGGACGTTCGCGCGCGACCAGCGCCTTGTGCGCACCGTCGCCGGCCTGCGACTCCACCCGCGCGGCCAGCGCCGCGACCGTGGACGCCTCGAACAGCATCCGAACCGGAACACGCGTGTCCAGGGCGATGCCCACGCGCGAGACCACCTGGGTCGCGATGAGCGAGTTGCCGCCCAGTTCGAAGAAGTCGTCGTCCACGCCGATGCGCGGCACACCGAGCACGTCGGCGAAGATCTGCGCCACGATCTGCTCGATCGGCGTTGTGGGAGCACGGAATTCGCGCATCTCGAACACCGGCGCGGGCAGCGCACGGCGGTCCAGCTTGCCGTTGACGGTCAGCGGGACGGTGTCGATCTGCACGAACGCCGACGGCACCATGTACGCCGGGAGCTGCTCGGCGGCGGACTGGCGGACCTCGTCGAGATCGAGCCTGCCCTCATCGGCCACGACGTACGCCACGATCCGCTGGCCGCCCGGCTGATCCTCGCGCACGATGACCGCGGCTTGGGAGATGCCGGGCACCGCGAGCACGGCGGCTTCGATCTCACCGAGCTCGATGCGGAAACCACGCACCTTGACCTGGTCGTCGGCGCGGCCGAGGTACTCGAGTTCGCCGAAGCGGTTCCAGCGCGCGAGGTCGCCGGAACGGTACAGCCGCGCGCCGTCGCCCATCGGGCTCGCGACGAACCTGGTCGCGGTCAGGTCGGGGCGACCGAGGTAGCCGCGGGCCAGCTGCGGGCCCGCCACATACATCTCGCCCGCGACGCCGACCGGCACCGGCCGCAGTCGCGAATCCAGCACGTACACACTGAGTCCGGCGATGGCGCGACCCACGATCGAGCCCGAGGCCGCGCCGATGGTGTCCGCGTCCAGCGCACGGTAGGACACGTGCACCGTGGTCTCGGTGATGCCGTACATGTTGACCAGCATCGGACCGGTGGCGTCGGGGCCGTGGCCGTCGCCGTGCCTGCTCACCCAGTCGGACAGGCGGCGCAGCTCGAGCGCCTCACCACCGAACACGACGTAGCGCAGGGCCAGCGGGGCGGCCGTAGCTCCGGCGTTGCGGTCGGCTTCGGCGAGCTGGTAGAACGCCGACGGGGTCTGGTTGAGCACGGTGACCCGCTCGGTCCGCAGCAGGTCGAGGAACTGCTCGGGCGAACGGGAGGTGAAGTAGTCGACCACCACGACGGTGCCGCCGAACAGCAGCGGACCCCACAGTTCCCACACCGAGAAGTCGAAGGCGTAGGAGTGGAACAGCGTCCACACGTCGTCGGGTCCGAAACCGAAGTCGCGGTCGGTGTTGGCGAACAGGCGCACGACGTTGCGGTGCGCGACCGCGACACCCTTGGGGCGGCCGGTCGAGCCGGAGGTGTAGATGACGTAGGCGACGTTGTCCGGGGACAGCGGGGCCAGGCGGTCGGCGTCGGTGATCGGGGCGTCGTCGACATCGTCGAAGTCGCGCAGCACCAGCACGGGCAGGTCGTCGGCCAGCTCGACCTCGGTGTCGGCGTCGATGACCACGCTGGTCGGGCGCGAGTCCTCGAGCACGTACGCGATGCGCTCGGCCGGGTAGGTCGGATCGACCGGCACGTAACCCGCGCCGGTCTTGACCACCGCGAGCAGCGCGACGACCAGGTCCAGCGAGCGCGGCAGGATCACCGCGACCAGCGACTCCGGGCCCGCGCCGTCGGCGATCAGCTTGCGCGCCAACGCATTCGCGCGCCTGTCGAGCTCGGCGTAGGTCAGCGATTCCGCGCCGTAGCGGGCGGCGATATTGTGCGGATGCGCGGCGGCCGCGGACTCGAACAGGTCGACCAGGGTGATCTCGCGGTCGGCGAACCGGCCGGTGCCACCGTCGGGTGCCGAGCTCACCCACTGCTGCTGCACATCGCGACGTTCCTGCGCCTCGAGCAGGTCGATATCGCCCACCGCGACCGTGGGGTCGACCGTGATCGCCCGCAGGATCGAGATCAGTCGGTCGATGAACGACTGCACCGTCTCCACGTCGAACAGATCGGTGGCGAACTGCGCGACCGCGGCCAGACCCTGCGGTGCGCCGGTGCTGCTGTGCTGTTCGGTGATGGTCCACTGCAGGTCGAACTTGGCGATGCCGACCTCGAGCTCGTCGGCACTGACGGTGAGGCCGGGCAGTTCCAGTTCGCCGTGCGACATCTCCTGGAACGACAGCATCACCTGGAACAGCGGGTGCCGGGCCTGCGAGCGGGTCGGGTTGAGCACGTCGACCAGGCGTTCGAAGGGCACGTCGGCGTTGCCGAACGAGGCCAGGTCGGTCTCGCGGGTGCGGGCGAGGAAGTCCGCGAACGACAGGCCGGGGTCCACGTCGGAGCGCAGCACCAGGGTGTTGACGAACATGCCGATCACGTCGTCGAGGGCCTGTTCGCCACGACCGGCGATCGGCGTGCCGACGGCGATGTCGCGGGTGTTGGACAGTCGCGACAACAGCACCGCAAGGGCGGCGTGCATGACCATGAACAGCGTGACGCCCTGCGCCCGTGCCAGTGCGTTCAGTTCCGCGTGCAGCGCGGGGTCGATGTCGAAGCCCAGTTGCGCGCCGCGGAAGCTCTGCCGCTGCGGGCGGATGCGATCCGCGGGCAGGTCGAGCTGGTCGGGCAGGCCGTCGAGGGCACGACGCCAGTGATCGATCTGGCGGGCGGCGATGGATGCCGGGTCGGATTCCGCGCCCAGCAGCTCGTGCTGCCACACGGTGTAGTCGCGGTACTGGATCGGCAGCGGCACCCATGCGGGCGACTCCCCCGCGGCGCGCGCGAGGTAGGCCGAGGCGACGTCGCGGGCCAGCGGACCGAAGGAGAAACCGTCGGCGGCGATGTGGTGCACGACGAAGGCGACGGCGTATTCCGGTGTGCCGTTGGTGTTTCCGCCGACGACCTTGAAGATCTGCACGCGGATGGGCAGTTCGAGGGTGACGTCGAAACCGGTCGACGCGAAGTCGATCAGCGTGTTCTGCAACAGCGACTGGTCGATCGGAGTGACCGTGATGCCGAGGTCGAATTCGTCGGGGCCCAGCACCCGCTGGAAGCCGCCGTCGGCGTCGGGGAAGATCGTGCGCAGCGATTCCTGGCGCACCACAACATCATTGAGCGCGGCGATCAGGGCGTCGACGTCGACGCGACCCTTCATCCGCACCACGAACGGCAGGTTGTAGGTGGGCGCGGCGGGATCGAACTGGTTGATGAACCACATCCGCTGCTGCGCCAGCGACAGCGGCACCCGCTCGGGATGCGGCTGCGCGACCAGCGCCGGACGGGTAGCGGAAGTCTCTGCGGGCGTGGCGGATTCGGCCCGCGCGGCCAGCCCGGCCACGGTCGGGGTCTCGAACAGCGCGCGCACGCCGAGCTGGATGCCGAAGGCGGCGCCGATGCGGGCCACGACCTGGGTGGCGACCAGCGAGTTGCCGCCCAGTTCGAAGAAGTTGTCGTCGGCGCCCACCCGTTCCTGGCTGAGCACGTCGGCGAAGATGCCGGCCACGATCTGCTCGGCGGGGGTCCGCGCGGCACGGAAATCGCCTGCGGCAGCGGTGAAGACGGGTTCGGGCAGGCCCTTACGGTCCAGCTTGCCGGAGGTGTTGAGCGGGAAGGCGTCCAGCACCATGATCGACGCGGGCACCATGTAGGCGGGCAGCTTCTCGGACACGAAGCGGGTCAGCGTCGCCGGATCGGCGGACTGGCCGGGCGCGGGCACGATGTAGGCCACCAGCTGCTGGCCGGTCGCGGTGTCGACCACCAGGACCGCGGCCTGACTGACGGTCGGGTGCGCGAGCAGGTCGGTTTCGATCTCACCGAGCTCGATGCGCTGACCACGGAACTTGACCTGGAAGTCGGTGCGGCCGATGTACTCGAGCACGCCACTTGCGTTCCACCGCACCAGGTCACCGGTGCGGTACATGCGCTCGCCGGGGCCGCCGACGGGGTTGGCGACGAAACGATCCGAGGTCAGGTCGGGGCGGCCACGGTAGCAGCGCGCCAGCTGACGGCCCGCCAGATACAGCTCACCCGGGGCACCGATCGCGGCCGGGCGCAGGCGCGAATCCAGTACGTAGACTTCGACATTCCACTCGGGGATACCGATCGGCACCTGCGTGGTGTCGGCTTCGGTGGCCTCCCAGTAGGTGACCGAGACCGCCGCTTCGGTGGGGCCGTAGAGGTTGTGCAGGCCCGCGTCGGAGATCGCGCGCAGACCTGCGGCGGTCTCGGGAGGCAGGGCTTCGCCGATGACGAAAACCGCACGCAGCGTTGCGCATTGGGCGCGCGTGGCGTGCGAGACGAACACCGTCAGCATCGACGGGACGAAGTCGGTCACGGTCACGCCGTGCCGCTCGATCATGTCCGCGACGTACAGCGGATCGCGATGACCGTCGGGGCTGGCGATAACCAGCTTCGCGCCGACCATCAGCGGCAGGAAGTAACCCCACAGCGACACGTCGAAGGTGGTGGCGGTCTTCTGCAGGTAGACGTCATCGGCGGTGAGCTGGTACTCGTCCAGCATCCACAGCTCTTGGTTCACGATCGCGTGGTGCGTGACCGCGACGCCCTTGGGGCGGCCGGTGGAACCCGAGGTGTAGATGACGTAGGCCGTGTTGTCCGGGCGCAGCGGCGACAGGCGGTCGGCGTCGGTGACAGGTGTGGCGTCGAAACCGGTCGTGTCGAGTCGATCGATCTCCACGCGGGCGACGTTGTCGGGCAGATCCAGCTCGTCTGCGCTGGTGGTCAGCACGCAGACCGGTGCCGCGGACTCGAGGATGTAGGCGGTGCGATCGGCGGGGTGATCGGGGTCGATCGGCACGTACGCGCCACCGGCCCGGAGCACTGCGTGCATGCCGATGACCAGGTCCAGCGAGCGGCGCATGCCAAGGGCGACAAGCGATTCCGGGCCGACGCCGTCGGCGATCAGGAAGCGGGCCAGGCGGTTCACCTTCGCGGCGAACTCGGCGTAGGTGAGGGTTTCGCCTTCGAAATCCAGGGCGATGTTGTCGGGGGTGCGCGGGATCTGCGCGTCGAGCAGCGCGGGCAGCGTGGTCGCGGGGACCTCGTGCGCGGCGTCGTTCCACTCGGTCAGCGAGCGTTCCAGCTCGGCGGTGCCGGTGACCGGCAGACTCCAGACCGGCAGCTCGGCGTCGGCGGCCAGGAAGCGGTCGAAGAACTCCAGGAACCGCCCGTGGTGGGTCTGTGCCTCGGTCGCGGAGTACAGGTTCGGGTTGGTCTCGAAGTCGATGTGCGAGCGGGTGCCGCCGTGCGACTGATAGAAGTTGACGCCCAGGTCTTCGATGCTGCCCGTGGACAGCACGTTGAGCGTGCCTTCCATGTCACCGAACCGCAGGTGATTGTCGAACAGCATGATGTTGACCCACGGTCCGAAGAACTCCGTGGAGACCATGCCGTCGCCCGCGGAATCGCGACGGATGTCCTCGTGGCGGTAGCGCTGGTGGCGCAGGGCGCCGGAGACTTCGGTGGTCACCGCGCGCAGCAGTTGCGCGACGGTGGTGTCGTGGCCCACGCGCAGGCGCAGCGGGACGATGTTGGAGGTCGCGCCGCCCGAGCGTCGCATCACCGCGGTGGTGCGGGCGGTGACGGGCAGGCTGAGGATGACGTCTTCGGTGCCGGTGATCTGGGCCAGGTACGCGGCGAAACCCGCGATGAGCAACGGCGCGGCGGTGCTGTCGTGGCGGGCGATCGCCGCGGTGAGCAGCTGGTCCTGTGCCGGGTTCAGTGCGGCGCTGGTGATGTCGTTGACCGGCGAGGGCGGAGCCGAGCGGCCGGTGAGGCTGCTGCCCTCTTCCAGACCCGCCACACGCTGCGCCCAGTGTTCTTTGTCGGACTGGAACCGGGTGCTGTCGCGGTAGGAGATCTCGGACTCGTACAGCGCCCGCAGATCGGTCGCCTTGTTCGGCGGGGCCGGGGTGCCGGTGACCTCCGCGGTATAGAGCTGTGCCGTGCGATTGACGAAGTTGTTGGCGCCGAAACCGTCGAGCACGATGTGGTGCACGCGGGCATACCAGTACCAGCGGTCGTCGGCCAGGTGCAGCGCGGCGGCTTGCACGAGACGGTCGGCGACGATGTCGAGTGGGCGGCTGTACTCGGCGCGCATCCACGCGGCGGCGGCGGCTTCGGGGTCGGCTTCGCCACGCACGTCGACATAGATCAGCGTCGCGTCCTGGCTGGGGTCCACGGTCTGCATGGGCTCACCGTCGACCTCGACGATGCGCAACCAGCCCGATTCCAGGTCCGATGCCGCGCCGGCGCTCGCCCGTTCCAGGGCGGCGACGTCGAGGCGTCCACGCAGGTCGACGTACTGGGCGATGTTGATCGGCACCTGTGGGTCGACGTGCTGCGCGTACCAGATACCCAGCTGTGCGGGCGAGAGCGGGAAGTACTCCGAAGAGTCTCCACGTCCGTCACCAGTTTCGCCGTTTCCGCCGAAATCCAGCCGGTCCAACCCAAACCTCGTTTCCGGAACGCCCGGTCAGGCGCTCCCCGACGACACCGGAACGCGGGCGCCCACCATCTCCAGCGTGGCGCCCGCGTCTCGGGTTCAGTTCTCGAATCAATCAGGCAAAATGTCCATTGGCACTATCTGCCGGTCAGGGCCATCTCGTTACACAGCCGAGACCATGTCCGCGATCATCCTCACCGCCAGCGCCGGTCCGCACGTGGCAAACCATCGCACCAATCTACCGGTGCGCTCCCCCGGCAACCAACCACGTCCATAGCTGGCCGACATCGGCCCAGGTGAGCCCGTCGACCAGCGTTTGCTGACGCTTGTCCGCGGTCTCACATCGTCGCCGGAACCGATGCGCGACGCGGGAACTGAGGGATGGATCACACCGACCGGTCTGCTTGCGATCGGCCGTCGTCGAACTACTGATCAGCGCGGACGCGAGCGGGGTCGTAGAGGTGCGACTGCGCGCAGTCGATCGATGCCGACAGCGCCCGGCCGACCAGGATCACCGCGGCTTGCCGCAGGCCCGCGGCTTCGACCTGATCGGCGATGTCGGTCAGGGTGCCGCGCAGCACGAGCTGCTCGGGTTGGCTGGCGCGGTAGACCACGGCCACCGGGCAGTCGGCGCCGTACTCGGTGATCAGTTCCTGCGCGAGTGTCCTGATCCGGGTGATCGCGAGGTGCAGGACCAGGGTCGCGCCGGTGGCGGCGAAGTTCGCGAGGGCCTCGCCCTGCGGCATCGCGGTGGAGCGGGCTTGCGTTCGGGTGAGAACGACGGACTGGACGACTTCGGGGACGGTCAGTTCGGTGCCCAGTGCCGCCGCTGCGGCCGCGTAGGCGGGCACGCCCGGGGTGATGTCCCACGGGACCCCACGGGCATCCAGTCGACGCGTCTGCTCGGTCAGCGCCGAATAGATCGACGGGTCGCCCGAGCACAGCCGCGCCACGCCCCGACCCGCCTCGTGTGCGCGCACCAGATGGTCGATGATCTGGTCCAGGTTCAGGTGCTGGGTGTCGATCAGTTCGGTGCCGGGGGCGCAGTGGGCCAGCACCTCGGGGTCGAGGTAGGTGCCCGCGTAGAGGCAGACCGGGCTGTTGCGCAGCAGGTTCACCGCGCGCACCGTGAGCAGGTCGGCCGCGCCGGGGCCCGCGCCGATGAAATGCACCGTCATGGGGAGGAGTGTAGGGAATTCGCGGGGCCGTCCGGCAATCCCGCGGACCGGGACGTGGTGAGGGCGACTTCGCGGGACACGGCCGGTAGGTCTCGCCGTTGCGCAGCCAGTAGGTTCTGTGTCGGACAGTGCTGACGAAGGGGTCTGGGATGCAGGATTCGAGCAGGAGCGGCTTCGTCCGTGGGATCGGTGCCGCGGCGGTCGCGGTCGTCGCGCTGACAGCGGGGTGCTCGATGGCCACCGTCGAGGGCAAGGCCACCGCGTCGGGGGACAGTTACGCGCCCGCCCCCGAGAACCAGGACCCGTCCCTGCAGATCCCCGGCATCGTCGTCACCGAGATCGCACCGGGCCAGCCGCACGTGCGGCCCACCCAACGCGTGGCCTACCCGTCGATCCCCCCGGTGGGCGGACCCCACGACGCGCAATGGGCGGCCTGCACCGGCGTGGTCTACGCGCAGGCACTGCGCACCGAGAACGCCGTGCACGCCCTGGAACACGGCGCCGTCTGGATCGCCTACGACCCGGCGAAGGTGAGTGCGGCGGATCAGGCGCTGTTGCGCGCGCGGGTGACCGACCGCCAGTACACCCTGATGTCACCCATCCCCGGCATGGACCACCCGATCTCGCTGCAATCCTGGGGACACCAACTGCCCCTGACCTCCGCCGACGACGAACGCATCGACCAGTTCATCGTCGCTCTGCGCGAAAACCCTTACACCACACCGGAAGTCGGCGCGACCTGCTCGTCGCCCCTGTTCGACCGCAACAATCCCCCGCCGTACGACCCGACTCCCCCTGGCCCCGACGCCGTCCCGATGACCGGCTAACCCGTCATATTGAAATGCGCGATGACCTTCGTCGGCCGCACCCGAACCACGAGTTCACCGGGCACCCCATTGCGCTTCCCGAACTCCGCCGCCTTCTCGGGCCCCATATACCGCGCGGCGATCGCGGTAGCGGTGCGCACCAACTCATCGAGGTCCTCGGACAACGTCACCGTCCCCTGCACCTCGACCAACGCATACGGTGGCTGCTCGAGATCCACACACAACGCCACCCGAGGATCCCGCGCGAACGCCCGCCCCTTCGCCGTGTCCTTGCCCGTATTGAAAACCAACTCATCGCCTTCGACGATGAACCACACCGGCGTCACCAACGGACGCCCATCAGCGGCATCGAACGCCACCTTGCCCGTTCGCGTTCCGTGGGAGAGAAACTCACGCACCTGAGGATCCGACAGGGAAGCCATCTGCTCAGGGTAAGTCAACGAGACGACACCCTGTGGGACCGCCGAATCGGCCTGTCCGCGCACGCTGTCAGATCGCGCCTCGGGCGCGGGCCGTGGCGACGGCGGAGGTTCGGGATTTCACGCCGAGTTTGGCGTAGATGTGGACCAGGTGGGACTTGACGGTGGTTTCGCTGAGGAACAGTTGCTTGGCGATGTCGCGGTTGGACAGGCCTGCGGCGACCAGGCGGAGGACTTCTACTTCGCGGGGGCTCAGGGTGGTGTCGGCGCGGCGGACTCGGGTCATCAGGCGGGAGGCGACCGTGGGTGACAGGACGCTTTCGCCTGCGGCGGCGGCGCGGACGGCGGCCAGGAGTTCGGTGGGCGGGGTGTCTTTGAGGAGGTAGCCGACCGCGCCCGCTTCGATGGCGCCGAGGATGTCGGCGTCGGTGTCGTAGTTGGTGACGACCAGGACGTTGGGTGGGGTGGGTAGGGCGCGAAGGTCCGCGGTGGCGGAGGCGCCGGAGCGGCCATCGCCGAAGCGCAGGTCCATCAGGACGAGGTCGACCGGGTTGGCGGCGCAAAAGGCTACTGCCGCATCGGCATCCGGTACATCGCCGATGACGGTGATGTCGGCGGCGGCGTCGAGGAGGGCGCGCAGGCCGGCTCGGACGATGGCGTGGTCGTCGGCGAGCAGTAGGCGGATCATCGGGCTGCGCCGGGCGTGGCTGTGTCGGGCGTTGCGTCGAGCGGGAAGGACACCGTCACCGCGGTGTGCCCCGGTTCGGATTCCACTGTCATCGCACCGCCTTGCTGTTCTACGCGGCTGCGCATGGCGGCCAAGCCGAACGCGCCGGAACGCGGGCGGCGCAACACTTCTGGGTCGATCCCGATACCGTCGTCGACGATGTCGAGGTGGGCGTCGGTGTCGTCATAGGTGAGGGTGACGCGCATCCGGGCGGCCTCGGCGTGCTGGACCACATTGGCCACCGCGCTCTGGGCGATGCGCACCAGAGCTGCCTCGATGGGCATCGGGAGGCGTTCGGGTTCGCCTTCTACCAGCAACTGCGTTGTCAACGAAGGTGACTGTGCGCGAAGGCAAATGCGTTCCAGCGCTTCGGCCAGCGACTGACCGTCCAGTGCGGCGGGCGACAATTCGTCGATGAGCCTTCGGGTTTCGGCCAGATCCTCGGCGGCTGTTTCGCGGGCGAGCCGAATGCGGTCCAGCGCAGGGTGATCCGGCGCGGCCTGTTCGGCGGCGTGCAGGAGTAGTTGAATGCTGCTCAGGCCCTGGGCGACGGTGTCGTGGATTTCCTTGGCCAGGCGTTCGCGTTCGGCGAGCTTGCCCGCGGTGCGTTCCTGATTCGCGAGAATCTCTCTGGTACTGAGTAATTCGTCGATCAGCTGTTCACGTTCGACGGCCTCGCGATACAGCGCCTGGTACCCGAGCCCGATCCCGATCGCCACCGCCGCGCCCAGCGCGGGCCCGACCACCGCCCCCACTGACCACCCGCGATGCGAGGCGAAGCCGAGCACCCCGACCGCCGTCGCCAGCACCACCGCGACCAGACTCCACGGCCGCGGGATCAGATGCAGGTAGACGAAGAACAGTCCGAATGCCAGGTAGACGGCGTCGGGAGTGAGGCCGAGTAGTGCCAGCCACAGCACGGTCAGGGCCGCCAGCCACACCCACACCGCGCGCCCCGTCTCGCCTTCCCCAAGATCGGTGGGCGCTTCCGCATTGCCCCCGAGCGGCGCTGCCTTCCGGCGGTCGGCGGCCGCCGATTGACCGAACGCCTCGAGATCGCCAGTCGCAACCCTCGCGCCGACCGCCCTGTGATCCCGGTTCGCGCCGAAACCGCTCTCGCCCATCGCGAAACCACTACCGGCCGATGTCCCCTGTTTCGAGCGACGCGGAATCTCGGTGCCCGCGAAATAGGTGAGCAGCCAGACCACCGTCAACACCACGACGGCGACGCCGTGACTCCCACCGGGCAACACCGCCCGCACCGCGACCACCACCGCCAGCGCCGTGACCAGCACATGCAGGCCGAGCCGCAGCGTGGTGACCACCGGGGTCAAAGGGGACGAGTGCACGCTGACCAGCTTATGTGCGGCAACTCCCCCGGCATCCATCGAAAGGTGTAAACGCCGTCGGACCAAGGGTGGACGGCGTTTCGTGCGCCGGTGCGATGGCAGCGGCGGGCATCGCGACGACAGTGGAGTCATGTTCGTCGCACTCCGAGATCTGCGGGCCGCCCGTGGCCGATTCCTGCTTATCACCACCGTCGTGTTGCTCGTGGCAGTGCTGGTGAGTTTCCTCAGCGGGCTCACCGCCGGGCTGGCGCATCAGAATATCTCCGCTGTGCAGGGCATCGATGCTGACCAGGTGGTTTTCGCGGAGACCGGCGCTGATCCGTCGTTCGACTCCTCGGTGCTCACCGAGCAGCAGGTGACGCGGTGGCAGTCCGCCGGCGGGGTCTCGACCACGCCGATCGGGATCTCGCGGACCAGGGCGGAGCACGCCGGTGCCAGTCCGACCCAGGTCGCGTTGTTCGGCGGCGACCCGTCGGCATTCAGCAATCGTCCCGCTACCGCGCCCGGTGCGGTGGTGTTGAGTTCGGGGGCGGCGCGGGAGTTGTCCGCGAGCACCGGCGACACCGTGATGCTGGCGGGCCACGAGTTCACCGTCGCGGGTGTTTCCGACGACCAGTGGTACAGCCACACACCGGTGATCTGGACGACGATGCAGGATTGGCAGGCGGCCAGCCCCCGTGCGGGAGCGGCGACAGTGCTCGCGGTGACCGGCAATTCCCAGCGCGGCGATCTCGATACCGAAGCCGGGACGCGGGAGATTCCATCCGAGGATGCCGTCGCGGCGATCGGTTCCTACCAGGCCGAGAACAGCTCGCTCACCCTGATGACGATGCTGCTGTTCGCCATCTCCGCGCTGGTGATCGGCGCCTTCTTCACCGTCTGGACCGTGCAGCGCACACCCGACATCGCCACCTTGAAAGCGCTCGGCGCGACCACCGGCTCGCTGGTTCGCGATGCCCTCGCCCAGGCCGCGATCGTGCTGATCATGGGCGTCAGCGCGGGCCTGGCGATCACCGCTGTCACGTCGCTATTCCTCGGTGACGCAATGCCTTTCGTGCTCAGCCTGCAAACGACGCTGGTCCCCGCTCTGGCGCTGATCGCGCTCGGCCTGGCTGGCGCCGCCGTGGCCCTGCGCTTCCTGTTCACCACCGACCCACTGACCGCGCTCGGCGCGACTCGCTGAAGGACTTCCCATGCCGACCGCTCACACCCACGCCGCGCCGATCACCGACACCGCGATCACTCTCACCGACGTCACCCTCACCTACCCCGACGGCACCGACCGCCTCACCGCCCTGGACCGCGTGCACCTGCACGTCCCCGGCGGCACGATCGCCGCGATCACCGGCCCGTCCGGTTCGGGAAAGTCGAGCCTGCTCGCCGTCGCCGCAACCCTGATCCGCCCCGACTCCGGGACAGTCACCCTCGAAACCTCCTCGGGGACAGTCGATCTCGCGAGACTGAGCAGACGAGAAGCCGCAACGGTCCGCCGAGATTCGATGGGCATCGTCTTCCAACAACCGAACCTGATCCCCTCCCTCACCGCCCTGGAACAACTGGAAGTCACCGCCCACCTAGGCGGCCCGAAACGCCTGTCCCGCAAAGAAACCCACACCCGAGCCCAACAACTCCTCGAAGACGTAGGCCTGACCCCCCACGCCCACAAACGCCCAGCCCAACTCTCCGGCGGCCAACGCCAACGCATCAACATCGCCCGAGCCCTGATGAACAACCCAGCCCTGTTGGTAGTAGACGAACCCACCAGCGCCCTCGACTCCGAACGAGGCACCGCCATCATCGCCCTCCTGACCACCATCGCCCACACCCACAAAGCAGCCACCCTCCTGGTAACCCACGACCGAACCCACCTCCACCACATGGACGCCGTCTACACCATGACCGACGCCCACCTAACGGAAAATTCAAGATCAACACGCTCTCACCGTGGCGATTTGCGGTAAATCCCTCGCTGAGAGCGTGGTGATCAACGGTCCAGGTCAGCGCCGCGGGCGCGGAGGGCGGCGTGGACGCGGGACAGGAGGGTGTGGGGGCGGCGGTGGAGGAGGGTGGCGTCGGCTCGGATCACCTGCCAGCCGTGGTCGGCCAGGGCGTGGTGGCGGTCGATGTCTCGGGTGCGCTGGGTGGGGTCGGTCCAGTGTTGGGCGCCGTCGTATTCGACAGCGACTCGGTAGCGTTCCCAGCCCATATCGAGGCGGGCGATGAACGCGTGCGAGTCGGTGCGGACCACGATCTGGGTGGTGGGTTTCGGAAGTCCGTGGTCGAGAAGTAGCAGCCTGGTCCGTGATTCCTGTGGCGACTCGGCACCGGGATCGATCAGCGGCACCGTCGACCGCAGTTCGCTACTGCCGCGGACGCGGGGATGCGTTCGAGCGAATTCCGCGATCTCGCGCGGGTCCAGTTCCGTTGCGCGACACAGCGCGTCCAGGAGTGGGACGGCCCGTTCGCGTGGCAGGCGACATTCCGTCACCACCCCATCCGAAACCGCCCACGACCCGACAAATGGCCCACCCATCGCATCCCCCATCCCCCAACCCTCCCCCACCCCACCGACAACCCGCGCACTTCAAGATCATCACGCTCTCACCGTGGTGATTTTCGGTAAATCCCTCGCTGAGAGCGTGGTGATCAATGGTCCAGCTGGCGGGGGTGCGGCGCGTCTGCTTGGTGGGGGCTCGGGGAGGGGGAGACTGGGGGGATGGGTGATGTCAGGCATCTCATCGTGGTGGACGCGGCCAATGTGATCGGGTCGCGGGCTAATGGGTGGTGGAAGGATCGGGCGGGGGCGGCTCGGCGGTTGTTGGGCGATCTTGCTGGACTGACTGCGAAGTTGCCTGAGAGCACGGAGGTCACCGTCATTCTCGAGGGTGCGGCCAAAGCTGCTGCCGATGGGGCCGAGCCTTCCGCGCCGCGGTTGAAGGTGGAGTTGGCGCCGCGTTCGGGGGACGACAAGATCGTCGATGTGGTGGCCGCGGCGAACTCGCACGAGCAGATCACCGTGGTCACCTCTGATCGCGAGCTGCGCACCCGCGTCGAAGCGCATGGTGCCGAGACCGTCGGGCCGGGGTGGCTGTGGAGCCAGATCGACTGATCGCGTCAGTCGGCGGGAGCGTTCGAATCAAACGTCGCGAGCCCCAGGGACTTCCAGGCGGCGAGCAACTTCCCGTCGCCCGATGCCGCGACCAAGTCAGGGTCCTCGAGTTGCGCGGCGACCGCACAATGGACGGCGTCGTCGCCACGCAGTGCATACCGCTCCGCGAAGACCGCTGCGGTCTGGACCAATTTCTCGTCCACCTCGGTCACATCGAGCTGTTGCCACAACTCGTCCTTCAGGCGCGAAGCCGCCCGAAACCCCGATGCGTCGAGCCTGCCCATCCGGTGCGCCTGGGCCAGTGCCGCTGCCGCTTCGACGTAGAGCAGTCGACTCGCGACCACGTCGTCTGCGAGATCCCAGAATCGTCGACATGCGGCGCTGCTGGGCTCTACGACCAGCAGCGGGATGAACGCCGAGGTATCGAAATAGCCGATCACCGGCGCTGATCGTCGATCAGGTCGGACACGATGCCTGCGCCCTGAACCGGATCCGGTGCGGGCTGCTTTCGCTTTCGGGCCGGCTGAATTCGACCCTCCTCGCGCAGTTGCTCCAAGGCGGTCAGCCGATCAACAGGGACGATCCGGGCGATCGGCTTGCCGTGATCGGTCACTGTCACCGTCCGACCTGAGCGCACGTCGGCCAGATGGCTACTGAGATGGTCCCTCAGTTCCCGCACACCGATTTCCATGACGCTCCTTGAAGTGGCGACAAATATAGAACTAATTGTAGCCACTAACGTCGATGGGCGATAGGAACCACGCCGACGCTCCCCGCCACTGCGCACTACTCGGCTGACAATGCCGCCAACGCCATTTGTCGGAGGACCGGGCGGGCTCGCGAGGCGCTGGCCGCGGAGGCGCTGTGGGGGGTGGAGTTGATGAGGCCGAAGGCGGCGTGGGCTCGGATTCGGGCGGTTTCCTCGGGGAGGGTGGGGGTCAGGTCGCGCAGGACGCCCACCCAGATTTCGACGTAGTGGCGTTGGGTGCGGCGCAGGGTTCGGCGGTCGGGGGTGGGGACGTTGTCCAGGTCGCGGTCCTGGATGCGGATGAGTTCGGGGTTGCCGAAGGCGAAGTCGAGGTGGAAGTCGACCAGGGCGGTGAGGGCCGCGGCGGGGGTGGTGGATGCGTCGACGACGGCGCGACCGCCTGCCAACAGTCGCTCGCTGACGCCGACGAGCAGTTCGACCAGCAGGGCTTCCTTGTTCGCGAAGTGGCGGTAGACGGCGGGGCCGCTGATGCCGACCGCCGCACCGAGGTCGTCCAGTCGCACGCCGAAGAAACCGCGGTCGGCGATGAGGCGCGCGCCCGCGGCGAGCAACTGTTCGCGGCGCTGGGCTTTGAGCTGGTCGCGCCTGGTCACCTGGACCGGTTCGGTAGTGGCCACTCGACACTCCCTCTGGACAACTTGGTTAGCCAAGATTAACCTGAATTTCAGTTATTGGCGATTAACCGGATGAGAGAATGGTGCGATGACGGTTACGCAGGAACCCGAGGGCACCGTGACGAGCAATCGGGACGCGCACGCCGCCCTGGTCGCGGATCTGCGGCAGCGGCTGGGCACGGCCGCGTTGGGCGGCCCGCAGAAGTCGCGCGAACGGCACGTGGCCAGGGGCAAGCTGCTCCCCCGCGACCGCGTGGACCAGCTGCTCGACCCGGGCAGTCCGTTCCTCGAGCTGGCGCCGCTGGCCGGCAACGGTATGTATGACGACGAGTGCCCCGGCGCGGGGATGATCGCGGGCATCGGCCGGATCTCGGGCCGCGAGTGCCTGATTCTGGCCAACGATCCGACGGTCAAGGGCGGCACCTACTACCCGATCTCGGTGAAGAAGCACCTGCGCGCGCAGGAAGTCGCGGCGCAGAACAATCTGCCGTGCGTGTATCTGGTGGAGTCCGGTGGCGGGTTCCTGCCGCGGCAGGACGAGGTGTTCCCCGATCGTGAGCACTTCGGGCGGATCTTCTTCAATCAGGCGAACATGAGCGCGCGCGGGATCGCGCAGATCGCGGCGGTGATGGGGTCGTGCACCGCCGGTGGCGCGTATGTGCCCGCGATGGCCGATGAGGCGGTGATCGTGCGTGATCAGGGCACCATCTTCCTCGGTGGGCCGCCACTGGTGAAGGCGGCGACCGGCGAGATCGTGTCCGCCGAGGATCTCGGCGGCGGCCTCCTACACTCGCGCACTTCCGGCGTCACCGATCACCTCGCCGAGGATGATCGCGACGCACTGCGCATCGTCCGCAATATCGTTGCAACACTGGGTCCCCGGCCGGAGGCACCGTGGGAGGTGCTGCCGAGCACCCCGCCGGCCAAGCCTACCGATGAGCTCTACGACGTGGTCCCCGTCGATCCGCGCACGCCCTATGACGTGCACGAGGTCATCGATCGAATCATCGACGGCGAGAGCGGCTTCCAGGAATTCAAGGCCGAGTACGGCAAGACCCTGGTCACCGGTTTCGCGCGCATCCACGGCCATCCCGTCGGGATCGTCGCCAACAATGGCGTGCTGTTCAGCGAATCCGCCATGAAGGGTGCGCATTTCATCGAACTGTGCGACAAGCGCAAGATCCCACTGTTGTTCCTGCAGAACATCACCGGCTTCATGGTCGGCCGCGATTACGAGGCGGGCGGGATCGCCAAGCACGGCGCGAAGATGGTCACCGCCGTCGCGTGCGCGCGGGTTCCGAAACTGACTGTGGTGATCGGCGGTTCGTACGGAGCGGGCAACTACTCCATGTGCGGGCGCGCGTATTCGCCTCGCTTCCTGTGGATGTGGCCGAATGCGCGCATCTCGGTGATGGGTGGCGAGCAGGCAGCGTCGGTGCTGGCGACGGTGCGCGGCGATCAGCTCGACAGTGCGGGCAAGCCGTGGTCGGCGCAGGATCAGGAGGCGTTCAAGGCCCCGATCCGCGAGCAGTACGAGACCCAGGGCAACCCCTACTACGCGACCGCGCGCATCTGGGACGACGGCGTGATCGCGCCCGCCGACACCAGAACCGTGCTCGGCCTTGCCCTTTCGGTGTGCGCGCAAGCGCCGCTCGAACCCGTTTCCTACGGCGTCTTCCGGATGTGAGCGACATGCTGAACAAGAACCACCCCGTCGAATTCGACACTGTGCTGGTCGCCAATCGTGGCGAGATCGCCGTGCGAGTGATCAAGACGTTGCGCGCCATGGGGATTCGCTCGGTCGCCGTGTACAGCGATGCCGATGTCGATGCGCGCCATGTGCGGGAGGCCGATGTCGCGGTGCGGCTCGGGCCCGCGCCCGCACGCGAGAGTTACCTGTCGATCGAGAAGGTCGTCGACGCTGCCGTCCGATCCGGTGCGCAGGCCGTACATCCGGGTTATGGCTTCCTGTCAGAGAATTCGGCCTTCGCTGCCGCGTTGGCCGATGCGGGCATCGTGTTCCTCGGACCGCCCGCGAAGGCCATCGAGGTGATGGGCGACAAGATCACCGCGAAGAAGACGGTGACCGCGTTCGGGGTGCCCGTGGTTCCCGGCATCGCCGAACCTGGGCTGACCGATGCGCAATTGATCGCCGCTGCAACGGAAATCGGCTATCCGGTGCTCGTGAAGCCGTCTGCCGGTGGTGGCGGCAAGGGCATGCGCCGGGTCGCCGATCCCGCCGATCTTCCCGCCGCGCTGGTCAGCGCCCGGCGTGAGGCCGGTGCGGCGTTCGGTGACGACACCCTGTTCCTGGAACGGTTCGTCAACCGGCCCCGCCACATCGAGGTGCAGGTCCTCGCCGACAAGTTCGGCAATGTGGTGCACCTGGGTGAGCGTGAGTGCAGTTTGCAGCGCAGGCACCAGAAGGTGATCGAGGAGGCACCGTCGCCGCTGCTGGACGCGCAGACCAGGGCCCGGATCGGTGCCGCTGCCTGCAATACGGCTCGCAGTGTGGACTATGTGGGCGCGGGCACGGTGGAGTTCATCGTGTCGGCGGATCAGCCCGACGAGTTCTTCTTCATGGAGATGAATACCCGTCTGCAGGTGGAACATCCGGTGACCGAGATGGTGACCGGGGTCGACTTGGTGGAGTGCCAGGTGCGCGTTGCCGCGGGGCAGAAGTTGGCGCGCACCCAGGATGAGATCCGGATGGTCGGGCATGCGATCGAGGCCCGTGTGTACGCCGAAGATCCCGGCCGAGGGTTCTTGCCTACCGGCGGTACTGTGCTCGCTTTGGCCGAGCCGGAAGGTCCTGGGGTTCGGGTGGATTCGGGCCTGCTGGTCGGCACCGTTGTCGGTAGTGATTACGACCCGATGCTGTCGAAGGTGATCGCGCACGGGAGTACACGCGCCGATGCGCTCGCCTCGTTGGATCGGGCGCTGGAACAGACGGTGCTGCTGGGCGTTACGAGCAACGTCGAGTTCCTGCGGTTCCTGCTCGCCGACGATGACGTGCAGGCAGGCCATCTCGACACCGCACTGCTGGATCGCCGCGTCGCCGACTTCGTGCCCGCCGAGGCCACCGACGACGAATTCATCGCTGCGGCAACGTATTACTGGCTGCGCCGCTGGCCGACCGGCGATGCGGACCTGTGGTCGACACCGTCGGGATGGCGCCTCGGCACGCCCGCGCCCACCATGATCCGCCTAGCAGCGGGTGATCTGGTACGGCACGTGTTCATCACGGGCACACCGGATTCCGCCACTGTGCGGCTGGAAGCGGCAGGCACCCCGTCGCTCGACACCACCACAACGTCGATGTCGGCCGCACTTCTCGAGGACGAACTGACACTTACCCTGGACGGCTTGCGCCGCAAGGTGCGCATTGCCGAAGGCGACGAGCAGCTGTGGGTGAGCGGTGCGGGTCGCGTGGCGGTGCTGCGCGAGGTCGCCGAGGCGGCCGTGCGCGGGGACGCCGCCCACGTCGGTGACGCCGAAATCCGCAGCCCCATGCCGGGTTCGGTGATCGCGACGCCGGTCGAGAACGGCGCGATCGTGGCCGTCGGCGATCCGGTGATCGTGATCGAGGCCATGAAGATGGAGCACGCGCTCACCGCGCCGGTAGCCGGCACGGTGGAGCTGCTCGCCGCCCCAGGCGCCCAGGTGAAGCTGGGCCAGGTGCTGGTGCGCGTCATCGCCGATTCCACCGACGCCGGCAAAGCCACGCCGAACGGCGCCACCGAACCCGACACGGCTGCCGGTGCGTCCGCGCCCGTCGGCGCGAAGACCGAGCACGAAGGAACCCCCGCATGACCGACTACCTCTCCACCGGATCGCTGCCCGAGGAATACCGCCAGTTAGCCCTCACCGTGCGCGACTTCGCCAACCAGGTCGTCGCTCCGGTGTCGGCGAAACACGATGCCGAGCACAGCTTTCCGTACGAAGTTGTCGCCGGTATGGCCGAAATGGGACTGTTCGGCCTGCCGTTCCCCGAGGAGTTCGGCGGCATGGGCGGCGACTACTTCGCCCTGTGCCTGGCGCTCGAGGAACTCGGCAAGATCGATCAGAGCGTGGCGATCACCCTCGAAGCCGGTGTGTCGTTGGGTGCCATGCCGATCTACCGTTTCGGCGATGACAAGCAGAAGACCGAATGGCTGCCGCAGCTCACCAGCGGGCAGGCGCTGGCCGGTTTCGGGCTCACCGAACCGGATGCGGGCAGCGATGCGGGCGGCACCAGGACCACCGCTGTGGAAGACGGCCAGAGTTGGGTGATCAACGGCAACAAGCAGTTCATCACCAATTCCGGCACCGACATCACCCGCCTGGTCACCGCCACCGCCGTCACCGGGCAGACCGGCGGCAAGAAGGAGATCTCCACCATCCTGGTGCCGACCGACACCCCAGGTTTCGTCGCCGAACCGGCCTACAACAAGGTCGGCTGGAACGCCTCCGACACCCACCCGCTCAGCTTCACCGACGTGCGGGTGCCGCGGGAGAACCTGCTGGGCGAACGCGGGCGCGGGTACGCCAACTTCCTGCGAATCCTCGACGAGGGCCGGATCGCGATCGCCGCGCTGGCGGTCGGCGCCGCGCAGGGTTGTGTGGACGAGAGCGTGCGGTACGCGAAGGAACGGCAGGCGTTCGGTCAGTCCATCGGTCGCAATCAGGCCATCGCGTTCAAGATCGCCAGGATGGAGGCGCGCGCCCACACCGCGCGGACCGCCTATTACGACGCGGCCGCGCTGATGCTGGCGGGCAAGCCGTTCAAGAAGCAGGCGTCCATCGCGAAGATGGTCGCCAGCGAGGCCGCGATGGACAACTCGCGCGACGCCACCCAGATCTTCGGCGGCAACGGGTTCATGAACGAGTACCCCGTGGCCAGGCACTACCGTGACAGCAAGATCCTGGAAATCGGCGAGGGCACGACGGAGGTACAGCTGATGCTGATCGCAAGGGAGCTGGGTCTGTGAGTGAACCGCGCCGGGTCGTGCAGCGGGGGCTGTGGTTCGAGGAGTTCGAGATCGGCACGATCTACGAGCACCGCCCCGGCCGCACCGTCACCGAGGCCGACAATGTCCTGTTCACGACGTTGACCATGAACACCCAGGCCCTGCACCTGGACGCCGCTTTCGCCGACGCGCAGCCGCCGTTCAACCAGCGCCTGGTGAACTCGATGTTCACACTGTCGACGCTGGTCGGGCTGTCGGTCGCGCAGCTCACGCAGGGGACACTGGTGGCCAACCTCGGCTTCTCGGAGATGAGTTTGCCCGCGCCGCTGTTCCACGGCGACACCATGTACGCGGAAACGCTGGTCACCGACAAGCGCGAGTCCAAGAGCCGTCCGGGTGAGGGCATCGTCAGCCTGGCGCACACCGCGCGCAACCAGCACGGTGTGGTGGTGGCGACCGCCGTTCGCCAGACGCTCGTGCGCAAGGCGCCTGCCGCGTGAACGCCTGGCAGCCCAGTGGTCCCGCGTGGCTTTTCTGCCCGGCGGATCGTCCGGAACGTTTCGCCAAGGCGGCCGCCGTGGCCGATGTGGTGATTCTCGATCTCGAGGACGGTGTCGCGGCGGCAGACAAGGCAGCGGCCAGGCAGGCGCTGATCGACACCCCACTCGACCCGCAGCACACCGTGATTCGCGTGAACGCGGCCGACACCGCGGAGTACGCCGCAGACCTCGCAGCGCTCGCGCAAACCGCATATCGCCGGATCATGCTGCCCAAATGCGAATCGGCGCAACAGGTTCGGAGCCTGGCCGACTACGAGGTGATCGCGCTCGTCGAGTCGCCACTGGGTGCGGTGCGGGTGGCCGAATCGGTGGCCGCAGAGAACGCGATCGGCGTGATGTGGGGTGCCGAGGACCTGGTCGCCGGTCTCGGCGGCAAGTCCAGCAGGCACGCCGACGGCAGCTACCGCGACGTGGCGCGGCAGGTGCGCTCCACCAGCTTGCTCGCGGCCAAGGCCTTCGGCCGGTTCGCCCTGGATTCGGTCTATCTGAACATCAAGGACCTGGACGGTTTGAAGGCGGAAACGCTCGACGCGGTGGCGGTCGGCTTCGACGCCAAGGTGGCCGTCCACCCCAGTCAGGTCGCGGTGATCCGCGACGGATACGCACCTGCTGCCGACGAACTCGACTGGGCGCGAAGGGTTCTCGCCGAAGTGCCGAACCATCGCGGCGTGTTCGCCTTCGAAGGTCGTATGGTCGACGCGCCGGTGCTGCGGCAGGCCGAACAGATCGTCCGCCGCGCCCGGTAGTCCCGCCCCGAGTACGTGAGCCACCGGTGGGGTACCCCGGAATGCGAGTAGTCCCGATCAGAGGAGAACACCTCCAGTGAAACCGCAATGGGTACCGAACGACCACGACATCGCGTCGGCCCGGATCACCGATTTCGCCGCCTTCGCCACCGCGCGAACCGGCGTCGAATACCCCGACTACCAGTCACTATGGCAATGGTCGGTGGACGACATCGAAGCCTTCTGGCAGACGGTGTGGGACTACTTCGAGCTCGGTGAGACCGCGGGCGAGGTCCTGGGTTCGCGGGAGATGCCGGGCGCGCAGTGGTTCCCCGGCACCCGGCTGAACTATGTCGATCAGATCATCCGGATGGCCCAGTTCGGCCGACCCGCCATCATCGCCCTGCACGAGGACGCGGAACCGCGCGAGATCCTGTGGTCCGATCTGATCGAACAGGTGACGGTTTTCGCGCGCACTCTGCGCGAGCAAGGGGTCGAACAGGGCGACCGGGTGGTCGGCTATCTGCCCAATATCCCGGAGGCGATCGTCGCCTTTCTCGCCACCGCCAGCATCGGCGCGGTGTGGAGCGCGTGCGGGCAGGACTATTCCGCGAAGGCGGCGCTGGACCGGCTCGGCCAGCTCGACCCGACGGTCCTGGTCACCGCCGACGGCTACCGGTTCGGCGGCAAGGAGCACAACAAGCGCGCCGATATCGCCGCACTGCAGGACGGTCTGAATCTGCGTGCGACCATTGTGGTTTCGCAGCTCGGGCTCGAGGTTCCCGACGCGATGCCGTGGTCCGACGCGGTCGCCGATGCGGGTCTGGGCATCATCGAAACCACCGCTGTCGATTTCGATCATCCGCTGTGGATCGTGTTCTCCTCCGGCACAACCGGATTACCCAAGGGGATTGTGCACGGACACGGCGGTGTGCTGTTGGAGCACTTGAAAGCCGTAGCGCTGCAATCGAATATCGGACCCGAGGACACGTTCTTCTGGTACACCAGCCCGAGCTGGATGATGTGGAACTTCCAGGTCGCCGGGCTGTTGACCGGCGCCACCATCGTCACCTACGACGGCAGTCCGACCGCTGTCGGACCAGACGCCCTGTGGCGCTTGGCTTCCCAAGTACAGGCCACTGTCTTGGGTACCAGTCCCGGCTATGTTCTCGGCTGCATCAAAGCGGGCTCTGTGCCGCGCACCGACCATGATCTGTCCGCACTGCGCACGGTCGGCATCACCGGTTCGTCACTGCCGGTGTCGAGCGCGCTGTGGCTGAACGACAATGCGGGCGAACATGTTCAGGTCAGCTCGATCAGCGGCGGCACCGATGTGGTCTCGGCGTTCGTCGGCGGCGCACCCACGGTTCCGGTCTGGCCGGGCGAGCTGTCGGCACCGTATCTCGGGGTCGCGCTGAACGCCTTCGACGAGCAGGGCAACCCCGTACGCGGCGAGGTCGGCGAACTGGTGGTGACCGCGCCCATGCCGTCCATGCCGGTCAGCTTCTGGCGCGACGACGACGGAAAGCGTTACCACGCAGCCTATTTCGACACCTACCCCGGCGTGTGGCGGCACGGTGACTGGATCACGCTCACCGAGCACGGCAGCATCGTCGTGCACGGCCGCTCCGATTCCACCCTCAACCGGCACGGCGTCCGCATGGGCAGCGCCGACATCTACCAGGTCGTCGAACAGTTCCCCGAGGTCACCGAGGCCCTGGTGATCGGCGCCGAACAACCCGACGGCGGCTACTGGATGCCGCTGTTCCTCGTCCTCGCCCCCGGCGCGGAACTCACCGATGACCTGAAAACCCGCCTCGCCACCGCGATTCGCACGCAGGTCTCCCCGCGCCACGTCCCCGACGAGATCCGCGAAGCCCCCGGCATCCCCCACACCCGCACCGGAAAGAAACTCGAAGTCCCCATCAAGAAGCTTTTCCAGGGCGCGGACCCCGCTCGAGTGGTCGAACGCAGTGCGGTCGACGACCCGGCACTGCTCGACTGGTATGCCCGTATCACCCCGCCTCACAAGCCCTAATACACTTCGGGCATGACTGTCAGCGAGACTCGTGGGGCGCGTGGGGTAGCTGGGACTGAAGTGAAGCGGCGACCGAAGAATCGGCGGGCGCAGATCGCGGCGTCGTCGGCGGTGGCTTTCGGGGCGGCGGGGTATCACGGGGTGAGCATGGAGGACATCGCGTCCGGGCTGGGGATCAGTTCGGCCGCGCTGTATCGGCACTACCCCAGCAAGTACGCGCTGTTCCGGGAGGAGTTGCTGCGGGTCGGGCAGGCGTTCACCGCGTCGATCACGGTGCCCGAACCCGACCTGTCGGCCGCGCAACGGTTGCGGCACATGCTGACCGGGCTGATCGGTGCGACCGTGGAGAATCGGACGACGGTGCGGCTGGTGCGCTGGGAGGGTCGCTATCTCGAGCCCACGGATCGGGTGGTGTTGCAGCAGCAGCAAAGTGCGGTGCTGGTCGCGCTCGACGAGCAGCTGGCGGTACTGCGACCCGAATTGACCACGGCCGAACTGACAATGGTGTCCACCGCGATTCTCGGCGTGATCACCAGCATCGCCGACCATCACGCCGCGCTGCCCCAACGCACGCTGAACAAACTGCTCGTCACGGCCTGCATGGGTTTGACCAGTGCCGGGTTACCGCCTGCCGCAACAGTTTCCGAGCAGGGAGCGCGGGCGCAGATTCCGGCCTCGTTCAAACATGAACTGCTGCTGCGCAAAGCGGTGGAGTTGTTCCACGAGCGTGGCTATCCGAATGTGAGCGTGGAAGATATCGCGTCGGCGGCGGGGTTGTCGGCGGCGTCGGCGGTGTATCGGTTCTATCGCGGCAAGAGCGATATCCTCGCGGCTGCGTTTCGACGGGCCGCGGATCGCGTGTCCGGGGCGATCGGGCCCGCGGTGTCGAGCACGCCCGACAGCGGCGCCGCGCTGGGGGTGCTGGTCGACCAGTTCGTCGCCGACACGTTCAACGAGCGGGCGTTGGCTGTTGTCTACTACGCCGAGTTCGGGCACGTGCCCGCCGAGGAACGCGCGGTGTTGCGCAACGTCCAGCGGTTGAGCGTGCAGGAATGGGCGCGGCTGGTGCGCGAGGTGCGCCCGGAACTGTCCGCGGCCGAGGCCCGGTTCCTGGTGCACGCGGCGTTCGCCATGGTGATCGACCTCGGTCAGGGGTTCGGCGACGACCCGATCGCGGGGCGGGCCAGGGTCGGATTCCTGATGCGCGCGGTGCTGCTCGGCTGAGCTTTTCACCCGTTGCGTATGAGGCGCGACGGCGGCGGCGCGACATACTCTCGATGATCACCGCCGTCGAACGGAGCGTGCATGGATCCCCGCGCGGGTGCGCTGACCAGGCGATCGTTGCTCGGACTCGGCGCCGCGGTCGTCGCGGGGACGGTGCTGCCCGGGTGCTCGGGCGAGCCGACGCTGGGGCCCGCCCACACCACCCCCGCGCCCGACGTGCTCGGGCTGGCCGTCGATGCCTACATCTTCGGATATCCCATGATCATGCTGGACATGATGCGGGCGGGTAGTGCGCCGACCAACACCATCGAACACTCCGTGCTGCCCGATCCGCTGGACCGCGGGGTGGCCCGGCTCAGCCACGACATGCTCTACTCGCAGGCCTGGCTCGATCTCAACGACGAGCCGATGGTGTTGCAGATTCCGGGGATGGAGCCCGATCGGTACTGGCTGTTCCAGCTGATCGACGGCTGGGCCAATACGGTGCACGACCTGACCAGCAAGCACCCTCGGACCACGGTGAACGCGGACGGTCCGCCGTTCACCTATGTCATCACCGGGCCGAAATGGAACGGCGAGGTGCCCGCGCATCTCACGGCGCTGCAGATGCCGTCGTCGCTGTGCACGATCGTGGGAAGGATCCAGATCAACGGCACGCAGGACGCGCCCCGGGTCAATGAACTGCAGCAGAAGGTGAAGCTGATCCCGTTGAGCGCCTGGATCCGCGGCGAACTCGACCGCACCGTGAGCCGGGTCCACCCGATCGACCGCGGACCCGAACCCCCGGTCAAACGCATCGCCGCGCTCGACGGTCGCACCTACCTCAACCGGCTGTGCCGGGTCATGGTCGCCGATCCGCCCGCCGCCGCCGACACACCGATGATGGACCGCATCGCCGCGATCGGGGTGCGCCCCGGCGGCACCGTCGACGACCAACCGGCCGATGCCCTCGACGAGGCAGTGCGCCAAGCCAAGCGGCGGATCACCGAGTGGAAAGACCCCACCGCCCGCCACGTCAACGGCTGGGAAATCCCCATCGACCTGGCCACCTTCGGCACCGACTACCTGCGCCGCGCCGCCGCCACCCTCTACACCCCCGGCCTTGCGCCCGTGCGCGACATCCTCTACGCCAACCAACAAGCCCCCGCCGCCGACGACCAGGGCAGACCCCTGCGCTACCGAATCCGCTTCGCCCCCGGCCAATGGCCCCCCGTCGACGCCTTCACCTCGATCACCGCCTACGACACCCAGGGTTTCCTGGTCCCCAACCCCGCCCAGATCTACTCGGTAGGCCACTTCCCCGCCGCCGTCCCCGCCCGCGACGGATCAGTGGAACTGGTTGTCCAACAACAAGACCCACGCCCCGAAACCCCCGAAGCCAACTGGCTCCCCATCCCCGCCACCGGCGACTTCATCCTCACCCTGCGGTTGTACGCACCGCGACAGGACGCGCTCGAGGGGAAGTGGGGGCCACCGGCGATGAACAGGGTCGATTGATTCGTCTTGATTACCGGCGACTGGGCACGACAGGTCGTTTGACTGGAACCACGGTCAGGAGGTCGTCCAAGCCGAGGAAGTCGTCCGGGTTGGTGGTGAACAGCGGAAGTTCCTCGGCGATTGCCACCGAGGCGATCATCAGATCAGCGATCCGGCGGCGCGGTTTACGCCCGACGCTGACCACGGCGGCGCATACCCGACCGTAGATGCGCGCGGCGTCGGCGCCGAACGGAATGGGGTCGAACTCGTTCTCTGCCCGCTGCAGCACGTCCAACCGACGCGCACGCTCGGTATGCTCGTCGTACTCGTCCTGCTCGTCATTGCGACGAACCTCGTGCGGACCGGACGACAACTCCGCCAGGGTGATCGTGCTGATGGCCATCGCATCGGGCAAGTCCACCGCATCAATCCAGCGACGCAAGATCATGATGTTGGTATCCAGCAAACCGAACTCGTGGTCACCGGGCATACGGGTCACCCGCGTAGTGGTCGGACACCTGATCTTGGTCGGCACGGAAGGCATCGACGGAGATGGACGGGGCCGTACGTGACATCGCAGCGAATTCCGCACGGGGAACGAACCGCCTACGACGGCGTAGCGGAATCAGTTCACCGATCCGATGGCCGTCGCGGGTGACGGTGAACGCCTGCCCTTGCTGGACGGCATCCATGATCTCCTTCGACCGATTGCGTAGATCGCGCTGAGTGATCTCGGGCTGCGGCTGCATTCTCCCAGTGTAAAGCAGGTGTGCCACTTGGTGCCACAACGTGCCACACGTCGAGTTCGCCCGATAGCGCGGTCAGGGTTTGTTGGACATGGCGGCTATGAGGGAGTTGGGGCGCATGTCGAGCCAGTGGGCTTCTACGTAGTGGAGGCAGGAGGTTCGGGGGGCGGCGCCGAAGGTTACTGTCCAGCCGCCGGGGACCGCGGCGAAGGTGGGCCAGAGGGAGTGTTCGCCTTCGGTGTTGATCAGGACGTAGAACTGGGCGTTGTCGTCGTCGAACGGGTTGGTCATGGGGTGGCCTTTCTGGTCGCGGCGGCTAGGTGGGTCAATGCTGTTGTGGTGCCGGTGATTTCGGTGAGCGCCAGCTCGGTGGTGCGGTAGAGGCGGTCGGGGTTCGCGGGGGCGAAGTGGGGGGTGAAGTCGGCGGTGGTGATGCCGTAGGCGGTGATCAGGTCGGCTAATCGGGTGGGGTCCGGTGGTTCGGACAGGATCACGGTGGCGCCCACGCGCAGGGGTAGCAGATAGCCGTGCCAGGCGGTGGGGTCGCCGGGGTGGGATTGGTGCAGGTGGATGTCGCCGGTGGTGAGGTGGTGGCGGGCCTGCACGGCGGTGACGCGGTGCACGGCGGCGGCGTGGCTGATGGTGACGCTGTGGGTGGCGCCGGGAGGAAACAGCACGAAGGCCGGGTGGTGGGTCAGCGTTCGGCGTTCGGTGGGGGTGATCGGGTCGTCGGAGTAGGTCGACAGGGCGACCTTGTCGATCAGCACCGACGGAATGTCGTACACCGCAACGTGTTCGCGGTCCGCGACAGTCAACAACAGTGCGGGGTCGACGATCGGTGGCAGCAGGCTGGTCCCGGTGTCGGTCGGCACGACCGCGCCGCCCGCCTTGAGCACCGCGTAGATCGCGATCACGAGATCGACCGAGCACGGAATGTTCACCAGCACTGGGGATTCGGGTCCGATGCCCAGTGCTACGAGGTGTCTGGCGAGTTGGTTGGTGCGCCGGTCGAGGTCACCGTAGGTGATGATCGAGGTCGGGCCGTCGCTGCGCGCGTGGACGACGGCCGGGTCGAAAGGGGTTGCGGCAGCTTGGGCTTCGAACTCGTCGAGGACCAGTTCACCGGGCAGTCCGCCGCGGGGGGCGAAGTAGGGACCGTCTTCGACGCGGCCGACGAATTCGATCTCGGGGGTCCAGGAGTCGCCGGGCGGGCGGCGGCGCACCAGGTCGCCGGTGGCGAACATGCGGTCGTCGACCGGGCCGTCAGGGTTGGCGAGGAAGGTGGCTGCGGTGGCCTGTCGACCGACGTAGCCGCGCGCCAATTGCACTCCGGAGACGTAGAGTTCGCCGATTTCGCCGTCGGCGACGGGTCGCAGGTGTTCGTCGAGGATGAGCAGTTCGACGTCGTCGGCGGCCGATCCGAACGGGACCATCTCGAGGTCGGCGCCGGTCACCTCGTGGGCGACGAACTCGCCCGCGGTTTCGGGGCGCCCGTAGACGTGCCACAGGGTCGCGCCGCTCACCGCGCGCAGGGCGGCAGCGGTTTCGGCCAGTTGCGAACCGCCGGAGCCGAGCACGATGCGCAGCGATTCGAGGCGTTGTTCGGCGTCGGGCATAGCTGCGAGTTCGGCCAGCTCGGCGTGATCGAAACATGCTGCTGTGACGCTTGTTTCGACGATCGCGTCCGCCAGCACTGCCGTGGGCGAGACCACCAGGGTGGCGCCGGTCTGGAGAGCGAGCAGCATCTCCCCCACCGCGGCCTGGCCGGTCAGCGGTGCGTGCCAGAGCACGGAGTCGCCTTCGCCGATGCCGCACAGTCGCTGCCGCCAGGTCGAATTTGCTTGTGCCGCACGGTGTCCGATGATGACTGCCGTCGAGTTGTCGGTATCGACCACCAGGTAGGCCGGGTTGTCCGCACCCGGCCCCGGTAGTTCTTCGGGGGGTAGGTCGCAGGTGGCGTCGGTGTACAGCACCGGGAAACCGGCGGGGTGCGGGGTGCCCGCGCGGGTGAGGATGAGCGCGGGCGCGGCCAGTTCCAGCGTGCGACGTTGCAGGTCAGCGGTTGTTTCCGGGTCGAGAAGGACGAACGCGCCACCGGCGACGAGAATCGCGTGCGCGGCGACCACGAGCTCCGCCGAACGCGGCAGCACTACCGCGACGGTGGTCTCGGGACCGACGCCGTGTTCGACCAGCGCGGCGGCCAACACGTCGACCCGTTGCGCCAATTCGCCGTAGCTGAGCGCGATTTCGCCGTCGCGCACGGCGGGAGCGTCGGGTTCGCGGTCGGCGGTGGTGGCGAACGCGGCGAGCAGGGTCGCCGGGTCGCGGGGTCGGTCGCCTGCCAGGTCACGCAGCAGCGCGGCCAGGGTGGCGGCGGGGGTCACCGAATCTGTGTGCGACATCAGAGTTTTCCTTCCGAGTCGTCAGCCGACGCGGCCGCGAGTACCGCGGCGGCGTCGGTCACCAGTGTTTGCAGAGTGGAAGTGAGGCCGGAGGCGCCCAGTGCGGCGAGCACCCCGGGGACCAGACCTGCCAACGCGACGTTGACCAGTGCTTCAGGTTTCATTTTCGCGCCCATCGCCCTGCTCACCGCGGTGAGTTTGGCGTGCAGTGCGGCGTAGGTGATGGCGTGCTCGCCGTGGGTGAATGCCACGGTCGCCGGCGCGAGTGCTGCCGCGGAGCCGACCAGCTTCGGCAGGTCCGCGATGGTGTAGGTGGTGGGGGTCTGTTCGGCGTCGGTGCGCATGTCGATGGCGCGCACCGCCACGGTGGGATCGACGGCTACGGCGGTGAGGATCTTGCGGAACCGTTCGGCCAGCGCACTCACGGTCGATTCGTCGAAAAGGTCTGTGGCGTAGCCGAAGTGGATATCGAGACCGTCGAGGGTGCCGTCTTCGGTGTACCGCTGCAGGGCGGTGAGGTGCAGGTCGAACTTGGCCTCGGTCAGGCCGGGGTCCAGGGTTTGCACGCGGAGACCCGGTAGGTCGATGCCGCCCGGTGGCATGTTCTGGAAGGTGAGCATCACCTGGAACAGGGGGGTGTAGGCGCCGGTGCGGGTGCGGCCGAGGGCGTCCACGACCTGTTCGAAGGGGACATCGGCGTGCGACAGGGCGGCCAGGTCGCGACGTTTGGCCTGGGCTAGCAGGTCGGTGAACGGGGCGCGGGAGTCGACCTCGGTGCGCAGGGCGACGGTGTTGACGAACATGCCGACGAGGTCGTCGAGTTCGCGCGCGCCGCGGCCAGATACCGGGGCGCCGATGGTGATGTCGGCGCTGCCGGATTGCTTGGCCAGCAGAACCGCCAGGGCGCTGTGGACCAGGGTGAACAGGGTGGTGCCGTTGGTGCGGGCCACCTCGTCCAGAGTTCGAGTCAGCTTGCTGTCGATCTCGAATTCGACGGTGGCGCCGTGCATTTCACGGCGGAGAGCGCGCGGTCGGTCGGTGGGCAGGGACAGCAGTTCGGGTGCGCCTGCAAGTTCTCGGGTCCAGTAGGTGAGCTGTTCGGAGATCACGCTGGAGGGGTCTGTTTCGGAGCCGAGCAGGTCGCGCTGCCAGGCACTGAAGTCGCCGTACTGGATTTCCAGTGGGGCCCAACCGGGTTCGCGGCCTTGGCTGCGATCGACGTAGGCGCGCACCAGGTCTCGGGTCAGCGGGTCGACCGAGTAGCCGTCGGCGCTGATGTGGTGCACCACGACGACCAGGACGTGATCGTCGGCACCCAGGGTGTAGAGGGCGACGCGGACCGGGGGTGCGGCGGTGATGTCGAAGGGTTGGGCGACCAGGGCCGCGATGCGGGTTTCGACGTCGGCGGGTGCGACCGGGATGGGGGTCAGGTCCACCGCGGCGGACCAGGCGGGCATCACCTGTTGGATCGGGCCCGCTGCGGTGTCGGGGTAGCGGGTGCGCAGGGTGTCGTGGCGGGCCAGCAGGTCGGCGATGGCCGCCTGCAGGGCGGGCAGGTCCAGGTCGCCGGTGAGGCGGATGGCGGCCGGGATGTGGTACGCCGCGGACTGCGGGGACAGCTGGTGCAGCACCCACATGCGTTGCTGGGCGGGTGACAGCACGGCGGGGCCTTCGCCGGTGCGTTGGGCCAGCTGGGGGCGCGCGGTGGTGCGGTCGGCGGTGGCCAGGTGGGCGGACAGCGCGGCGACGGTGGGGGCGTCGAAGACCGCGGCCACCGGGACCTGGGTGCCCAGTGCGGCGCCGAGGCGGGCGGCCAGGCGGGTGGCCATGAGGGAGTTGCCGCCCAGGGCGAAGAAGTCGTCGTCCAGGCCCGCGGTGGGGCAGCCGATGACCTCGGTGAAGGTGTGGGCGACGAGCTGTTCGATCTCGGTGACGGGGGCGCGGAAGGCCGCCTCGGTGAACTCGGGTTCGGGCAGCTTGGACCGGTCTACCTTGCCGTTGGCGTTGAGGGGCAGTGCGTCGAGCACGATCAGCGCGGCCGGAATCATGTAGGCGGGCAGCTGCGCGGCGAGTTCGGTGCGCAACCGGGCCGCGACCGCGTCGTCGTCAGGGTTGGTGACTGCCGCGTAGGCGATCAGGCGGGTGCCCGCGCGGTCGTCGGTCTTGGCGACGGCGACGGCGGCGCGGACGTCGGTGCAGCGCAGCAGGGCTGTTTCGACCTCGCCGAGTTCGATGCGGAAGCCGCCGATCTTGACCTGGAAGTCGGCGCGTTCGAGGTATTCGAGGGTGCCGTCGGCTTGCCTGCGCACGATGTCGCCGGTGCGGTACATCCGGGCGCCGTGGCTATCGGTGAAGGGGTTCGCGACGAAGCGGTCGGCGGTCAGGGACTGGCGGCCCTGGTAGCCGCGGGCCAGCTGGTCGCCCGCGAGGTAGAGCTCGCCGGCGACGCCGATCGGGACCGGGTGCAGGCGGGCGTCGAGGACGTAGAGGGCACTGTTCCAGGCGGGGGTGCCGATCGGGACCACGTGCTTCGGGTCGTCGACGACTTCGTATTCGGTGATCGAGACCGCGGCCTCGGTCGGGCCGTAGAGGTTGTGCAGGGCGGCGGTGGTGCCGCCGGCGCGGAACTGGGTGGCGGTGGCGGCGTGCAGTGCTTCGCCGATGGCCAGGACCGCGCGCAGCGACTCGGGTAGGCCGGTTTCCAGCAGCATGGCGACCAGTGACGGGACCGCGTGCAGGACGGTCACGCCGTGCTCGGTCATGGTGGCGCGCAACCGGTCCGGGTCCCGTTCGTCGCCGGGGCGGGTGACGATCAGGGCGCCGCCGGAGGTCAGCGGGGACCAGAATTCCCAGACCGACAGGTCGAAGGTGGCGGGGGTCTTCAGCAGGACGCGGTCGGTGGTGGTCATGGTGAAGCGGTCGTGCAGCCAGGCGAGCTGGTTGACGATCGCGGCGTGCGGGACCGTGACACCCTTGGGCCGGCCGGTGGAGCCGGAGGTGAAGATGATGTACGCGGGGTGCTCGGGGCGAAGCGGGGTGATCCGCTCGGCATCGGTGACCTGGTCGTTCGAAAGCTCTTGCAGTGCGCGGTGATCCAGTTCGAACACCGGGACGTCCACAGCGATCGGCAGGCCGTCGGCGGCGGTCGTGAGCACGCACAGTGGGGCGGCGGTGGCCACGATGTAGGCGATGCGGTCGACGGGGTGGTCGGGGTCGATCGGGACGTACGCGCCGCCGGCTCGCACTACCGCGTGCATGGCGATGACGAGGTCGATGCCGCGCCGCATGGCCAGTACGACCGTGCGCTCGGGGCCGACGCCCTCGGCGATCAGGAGTCGGGCGACCCGGTTGACCTGGGCGTCGAAGGTGGCGTAGTCCAGGGATTCGCCGGTGATCGCGTCTACCAGCGCGACCGCATCAGGAGTGCGGATCGCTTGGCGTGCACCGAGTTCCGCAAGAGTGGTCGACTCGACCGGATGGGTGGTGTTGTTCCAGGTCTCCAGCAGCAGGGTGCGGTCGGACCCGAGCAGGTCGAGGTCGCCGATGACGGTTTCGGGTGCGGCAGTGGCCGATTCGAGGACTCGACGCAGCTGGGTGGCGAAGCGTTCGACGGTGTCGGCGTCGAAGAGGTCGGTGGCGTAGCCCAGTGCCAGGTCGATGCCTGCCGGTGCCCCGTCGGGGGTGTAGTTGTCCAGGGCGAACAGGTGCAGGTCGAACTGTGCTACGCCGGAATCGAATTCGATGCTCGACACGGTCAGGCCGGGGAGTTCCAGCTCGCGGCGATCGTGGTTCTGGAAGGAGTAGCCGACCTGGAACAGCGGGTGTCGTGCGGTGGAGCGGGCGGGGTTGAGGACTTCTACCAGGCGTTCGAACGGGACGTCGGCGTGGGAGAACGCGGCGATGTCGGCGGTGCGGGCGGTGGTGAGCAGGTCGGTGAAGGTGGCGTCGGCCGCGACGGGGGTGCGCAGGACCAGCGTGTTGACGAACATGCCGATGACCTCGTCGAGTTCGGCTTCGCCGCGGCCCGCGTTCGGGGTGCCGACGGCGATGTCGGCGGTGCCGGACAGGCGGGCCAGCAGGGCCGCGAAGGCCGCGTGGACGACCATGAACAGGGTGGCGCCGTTGCGGCGGCCCAGTGCTGAGAGCGCGGCGTGTAGGTCGGCGTCGAGGGTGAAGGTCACCTTGTCGCCGCGGAAGGTCTGGCGGGCCGGGCGGGGGTGATCGGTGGGTAGGGACAGCTGGTCCGGGAGGCCGGCTAGCTGGTCCTTCCAGTATGTGACCTGTTGGGCAGCAACAGAATCCGCGTCTTCCTCGTTGCCGAGAAGGTCGCGCTGCCACAGCGCGTAGTCGGCGAACTGGACGGCGGGCGGGGCCCAGCCGGGGGCGGTGTCGTGCAGGCGGGCGGTGTAGGCGCGCATCAGGTCGGCGACGAACGGGGCGATGGAGGAGCCGTCGGCGGCGATGTGGTGCAGGACGGCGGCCAGGACGAAATCGGTGTCGGTCACCTGGAACAGGCGCATCCGCACCGGGATCTCGGTGGTGACGTCGAAGGTGGTTTCGGCCAGGGCCCGAATCGCTTCGGGCAGTGCGGTTTCGGTCACCGCGACAGGCCCGAGTACGGAGTCGGCAGCCGGACCGGGCGCTGCCACGGCACCGCTCGGGCGCGGAGCCAGTGCGGGCATCGCCTCGGCGGCGGTGATGATCGACTGCACGGGAGCGCCATCGACCTCCGGGTAGATCGTGCGCAGGGATTCGTGGCGGGCGACTACGTCGGCCAGTGCCGCGCGCAACGCGTCGACGTCGAGGGCGCCGGTCAGGCGCAGGGCGAACGGGATGTTGTAGGCCACCGAGGTGCGGTCGAAGCGGTTGAGGAACCACATGCGCTGCTGGGCCGGGGACAGCGGGAGCAGGGCGGGGCGCGCTCGGCCGACCAGGGCGGGGCGGTCGACGCGGGTTTCGGCGTCGATGGCGGCGGCCAGGTCGGTCACGCGGGATGCTTCGAACAGGGTGCGCACGCCGATGCGGCGGTCCAGTGCGGCGCCGATGCGGGCGGCGGCCTTGGCGGCCAGCAGGGAGCTGCCGCCGAGGGTGAAGAAGTCGTCGTCGGCGCCGATCGGCTGGTCGTCGGTGCGGCCCAGGACCTCGGTGTAGACCGCGGCGATGATCTGCTCGGTCACCGTGCCGGGCTTGCGGTAGGCGGTGGTTTCGAACACGGGGGCGGGCAGGGCCGCGCGGTCGAGTTTGCCGTTGACCGTGAGGGGGATGCGGTCCACGGGCACCACGGCGGCGGGGAGCATGTGTTCGGGCAGTGTGTGCGCGAGTTCCTGACGCAGCGCGGCGAGGTCGATGCGCGGCGAGTTCGGGCCCGCGACCAGGTAGGCGACGATGCGTGGTTCGTCGACGAGGTCGGTGCGGACCAGGACCGCGACCTGCTGCGGTGCGGCCGAGCTGTGCAGCAGGGCTGCTTCGATCTCGCCGAGTTCGATGCGGAAACCACGCAGGTTGACCTGCTGGTCGGCGCGGCCGAGGTATTCCAGGTCCACGGACGCCTGGTCAGCGGCCACGGTCCAGCGGGCGAGGTCGCCCGAGCGGTACGCGACGGATCCGGGCGGACCGTAGGGGTCGGCCACGAACCGGCTCGCGGTCAGGTCGGGGCGACCGAGGTAGCCGCGCGCCAATTGCGGTCCGGAGACATAGATTTCGCCGGGCACGCCGACCGGGACGGGACGCAGTCGCGAATCCAGCACGCGCACAGTCAGTCCCGCGATGGCACCGCCGATCACGCTGGCGGAACCGGTGTTCGCGGTGATCTCACGGTACGACACGTGCACGGTGGTCTCGGTGATGCCGTACATGTTCACCAGGCGCGGCGCGTCCGGGTAGCGGGCGAACCAGCCGGCCAGGCGCTGGGGTTCCAGTGCCTCGCCGCCGAAGATCACCGTGCGCAGCGCGTAATCGGCCGGGGTGGTGGCCAGGTCGGCGGCGATGAGCTGGTAGAACGCGGACGGGGTCTGGTTGAGCACGGTTACGCGCTCGGTCAGCAGCAGCTCGCGGAACTGTTCGGGGGAACGGGAGGTGAAGTAGTCGACCAACACCACCGAACCGCCGTGCAGCAGCGCGCCCCACAGTTCCCAGACCGAGAAGTCGAAGGCGTAGGAGTGGAACATCGTCCATACGTCCGACGGACCGAACTCGAACTGGTGCGCGGTGTTGTCCAGCAGCGCAATGAGATTCGCGTGCGGGACCATCACGCCCTTGGGGCGGCCGGTCGAGCCGGACGTGTAGATGACGTACGCGGTGTGGGCGGGGGCCAGCGGGGTGCGCCGGTCGGCGTCGGTGAGGGGTTCGGGTGCGAAATCGGCCAGGTTCTGGGCGGCGGGGTCGATGACGGGACCGCCGAACCAGTCGTGGGCCAGGCCGGTGTCGTCGTTGGTGATGGCGCAGTGCGGGCGGGCGTCGTCGAGGACGTATTCGATGCGGTCCGCGGGGTAGTTCGGGTCGATCGGCAGGTAGCCGCCGCCCGCCTTGAGCACGGCCAGCAGTGCGACGGGCAGTTCGACCGAACGCGGAAGTGCTACGGCGACCAGGGATTCCGGGCCGACGCCCGCGCCGACGAGGCGGCGGGCGAGGCGGTTGGACCAGGCGTCGAGTTCGGCGTAGGTCAGGGTGCGCTCGCCTGCCTTCACGGCGACGGCGTCGGGGTTCAGGGCGGCGGCACGGTGGAACCGGTCGACCAGGGTGTCGGCCGCGGCCACCGAGGCGCCGGTGCAGGACCATTCGTGCAGGGTGCGCTGCTGTTCTTCGGCGGACAGCAGTTGGATGTCACCGACCACGACGGTCGGGTCGGCGACCACGGCGGCCAGTACCTGGGTGAAGCGGCGGGCCAGTACCGCCACGCCCGCTTCGTCGAACAGGTCGGTGGCGTAAGCGATTTCGATCGCGATGCCGTTCGCGCGGCCGTCGATGTCCTCGGCTTCGCCGATGGTGAACTGCAGGTCGAACTTCGCCACGGGGGCGTCGAAATCGACGGATTCCACGCGCAGGCCCGCGGCCTCGAGGGTGGGGACGGTGAAGTTCTGCAGGACCAGGGCCACCTGGAACAGCGGGTGGCGGTTGCGGGCGCGGGCCGGGTCGATGGCGTCCACGACCTGCTCGAACGGGATGTCGGCGTGCGACATGGCGTCGAGGTCACCGGCACGGACGGCGTCGAGGGTGGTCTCGAATTCGGCGCGCGGGTCGATTTGGGTGCGCAGGACCAGGGTGTTGACGAACATGCCGATCAGGCCGTCCAGGGCTGCTTCACCGCGGCCTGCGACGGGGGTGCCGATGGCGATGTCGCTGCCGCCCGACAGTCGGGCCAGCAGGACCGCGAGGGCAGCGTGCACGGTGCTGAACAGGGTGGCTTCGTGTTTGCGGGCAAGTTCGCGCAGTTCGCTGTGCAGGTCGGAGTCGATCTGGAAGCGGTGGACCGCGCCGCGGTAGGAGGACTGCGCGGGGCGGGGGTGCGCGGTGGGCAGTTCGAGCTGTTCGGGCAGGCCTGCGAGGCCGCGCCGCCAGAAGGACAGTTGCTCATGAGCCAGGGATGTGGGATCTGTTGCCTCGCCCAGGATTTCGTCTTGCCATAGGGCGTAGTCGGCGTACTGGATCGGCAGTGGCGTCCAGGTGGGGTCGTTGCCGCGGCGGCGGGCGGCGTAGGCGGCCATGAGGTCGGCGGCCAGTGGGCCCAGCGAGAAGCCGTCGGCGGCGATGTGGTGTACGACCAGCACGAGCACGTGGTCGCCGTCGATCGCGAACAGTGCTGCGCGCAGCGGGATTTCGGTGGTGAGGTCGAAACGGATTGCGGCGCAGGCCAACAGGCGTGCGGGCAGTTCTTCCTCGGCGATCTGTTCGGTCCGCAGTGTCAGATCGCCCGTGTCGGCGATGAGCTGCTGGGCGCCTTCGGGGCCGTCGGGGTAGCTGGTGCGCAGGGTTTCGTGCCTGGCGACCACGTCGGCCAGTGCGGCTTCCAGGGCGGCGATGTCGAGGTCGCCGGTCAGGCGCAGGGCGACGGGGATGTTGTCGACGGCGTCGCCGATGCCGTCCACGTCGGCGAGGTAGCGGTTGAGGAACCACATGCGACGCTGGGCCGCCGACAGCGGAATACGCTGGGGGCGTTCACGAGTGGTGAGTTCCAGGCGGCCGCCGGTGCCGCGCAGGGTGGTGCAGCGGGCGGCCAGTTCGTGCACGGTCGGGGCGTCGAACAGCAGGCGAACCGGGATGTGGGTGTCCAGGGCGGCGCCCAGGCGGGCGGCGACCTGGGTGGCGTTGAGGGAGTTGCCGCCCAGGGCGAAGAAGTCGTCGTCGAGGCCGACTTCGCGGTCGGCCGGGAAGCGCAGGACCGTGGCGAAAATCTGGGCCACCGTGCGTTGCACCTCGGTGACCGGGGCGCGGAAGGCCGCGACCTCGAACAGCGGGGCGGGCAGGGCCTTGCGGTCGAGCTTGCCGGAGGCGTTGAGCGGGAACTCGTCGAGGGCGACGAAGGCCGCGGGGACCATGTAGGTGGGCAGGGTCAGGGTGAGGGTGTTCTTCACCGCGGCCACGTCGACCTGTTGTGCGGCAACGAGATACGCGACGAGGGTGTCGTCGCGGACCATCACCGCGGCCTGGCTGACCTGCGACAGGCCGGCCAGGGCGGCTTCGATCTCGCCGAGTTCGATGCGCAGGCCGCGCAGTTTCACCTGGAAGTCGGTGCGGCCCAAGTACTCCAGCTCGCCGCTCGCAGTCCAGGTGACCAGGTCGCCGGTGCGGTACATGCGCTCGCCTGCGTGGCCCTCGGCTGCGCCGCCATCAGACCCGGCGAAGGGGTTGGCGACGAAACGGTCGGCGGTGAGGTCGGCGCGGCCCGCGTAACCACGGGCCAGCTGGGCGCCTGCCAGGTACAGCTCGCCGGGGACGCCGACGGGGACCGGGCGCAGGCGGGCGTCGAGGACGTAGACCTGCGTGTTGTGCACCGGGGCGCCGATCGGCACGGTGACGGTGTCGGCGTCGACGACCTCGTGGAAGGTGACGTCGACCGCGGCTTCGGTGGGGCCGTAGAGGTTGTGCACAGCTGTGCCGGTGAGCTGACGCAGCCGGTGCGCGGGCGCGGGCGGCAGGGCCTCACCCGAGGCGAAGACCAGGCGCAACGAGGCGCAGGTGCGGGTCGAGACGGTGTCGTCCAGGGCCGCGACGAACACCGACAGCATCGACGGGACGAAGTGAGCGACGGTGATCTGCTCGGTGTCGATGAGGCGCGTCAGGTAGGCGGGGTCGCGGTGGCCGTCGGGGGCGGCCAGGACCAGGCGGGCGCCGATCTGCAAGGGCCAGAAGAACTCCCAGACCGACACGTCGAAGGTGGCAGGGGTCTTCTGCAGGACGGTGTCGGACGGGGTGAGGCGGTAGGCGTCCTGCATCCACACCAGGCGGTTGACGATCGCGGCGTGCGACACGACCACGCCCTTGGGCTTGCCGGTGGAACCCGAGGTGAAGATCAGGTAGGCGGCGTTGCCGGGGGTGAGGGTGGCCAGGCGGTCGGCGTCGGTGATCGGCTCCGACGGGTAGTCGGTGGTGTCGAGCTGTTCCAGGTCCAGGATCGCGACGTGTTCGGCGGCGGACAGGTCGATGGCGTCGCTGCTGCGGGTCAGTACGCAGACCGGGTCTGCGGCGGCGATCACCTGGGCGATGCGCTCGGCCGGGTGCTCGGGGTCCAGCGGCACGTAGGCGCCACCGGCGGCGATCACCGCGTACATGGCCACGAGCAGGTCGGTCGAACGGCGCATTCCGAGCGCGACGGTGCGGTCGGGGCGCACGCCGATCGAGATCAGCAGGCGGGCAAGCTGATTCACCTCGGCGGCGAACTCGGCGTAGGTCAGCGATTCGCCCTCGAAGGTCACCGCGGTGGCGTCGGGGGTGCGTTGCGCCTGGGCGGTGAACAGCGAGTCCAGGGTCAGGTGCGCGGGCACCGGGTACGCGGTGGCGTTCCACGTGTGCAGCAGTTGGGTGCGCTCCGCGGGGTCGAGCAGGTCGATGTCGCCGATCACGACGCTGGGATCGGCGGTCACCGTGTCCAGCATCCGCAGGAAGCGGGTGCTGAAATCTGTGATGGTCTGCGCGTCGAACAGGTCGGTCGCGTACTCGAAGCGGGCGAGCAGGCCGTCGGTGGTCTCGCGCAGGGTCAGCTGCAGGTCGAATTTGGCTGTGCGGGTGTCGATCTCGATCTCCGACGCGGTCAGGCCTGCGAGTTCGAGTTCGGTCTGGGAGTTGTTCTGGAAGTCCAGCATCACCTGGAACAGCGGGTGGCGTGCGGTGGAGCGCTCGGGGTTGAGGACCTCGACGAGACGGTCGAAGGTGACGTCGGTGTTGGCCAGGGCGCGCAGGTCGGCGTCGCGGACGGTGCGCAGCAGTTGGGTGAAGGTGGCGTCGGGGGCGACCTCGGTGCGCAGCACGAGGGTGTTGACGAACATGCCGACCAGGTCGTCGAGGGCCTGGTCGCCACGGGCGGCGACGGGGGTACCGATCGAGATGTCTTGCTGGCCCGACAGTTTCGCGAGAGTGGCGGCAAACGCGGTGTGCAGCGTCATGAACAGCGAAGCGTTGGCGTCGGCCGCGATGCTGCGTAGTCGATCGGTGGTCGCGGCGGGAATCGTAAAGGCTTGGCGCGCACCACTACCCGAGGCGATCGCGGGGCGGGGGCGGTCGGTGGGCAGGGCCAGCAGGTCGGGCAGGTCGGCGAGCTCTGTTGTCCAGAAGTCGATCTGCTTCGCCATGGCCGAATCCGGGTCATCCTCGGCGCCCAGCGCGGCACGCTGCCACACCGCGAAGTCGGCGTACTGCACCGACAGCGGGGTCCACTGGGGATCGGTGCCGGCCAGGTGGGCGGCGTAGGCGACCATGACGTCGCGGGTCAGCGGGGCCACGGACCAGCCGTCGGCGGCGATGTGGTGCAGGACCAGGACCAGGACGTGTTCGTCGGCGGCGGTGTGCAGCAGGTGCAGGCGGACCGGGGGTTCGGTGTCGACGGCGAACGGGACCGCGGCCATCGCGCGGATGCGAGCGGCGAGGTCCGCCGGGGCGATCGCGTGCGGCTCGAGGGTGATGGTGAGCTGGTCGGCGGGCATGATCTGCTGGAACGGGATGCCGTCGACGGCGGGGTAGCGGGTGCGCAGGGCCTCGTGCCGGGCGAAGACCGCAGCCACGGCGGCGTTCATGGCGGTGTAGTCGATGGTGCCGGTCAGGCGGATGGCGGCGGCGATGTTGTCGGCCACCGATTCGGCGTCGAACTGGTTCAGGAACCACATGCGCTGCTGGGCGTACGACAACGGAATCTGTTGTGGGCGTTGGGCTGCCACCAGCGGGAGGCGGGGGGCGATCGCTTCGCCGGAGCCGAGTTGCGCGGCGAGGGCTTGCACGGTCGGCGCTTCGAACAGGGCCTTCAGCGAGACCGTGCGATCCAGGGCGGCACCCAGCCGCGACACCACCTGGGTGGCGACCAGGGAGTTGCCGCCGAGGGCGAAGAAGTCGTCGTCGGCACCGACCTGCTCGATGCCGAGCACCTCACCGAACACCTGGGCCACGACGGACTCGGCGCCTGCGGCGGGGGTGCGGAAGGAGCGGGCGGCGAAGACCGGCTCCGGGAGGGCTTTACGGTCGAGCTTGCCGTTGGGGGTGAGTGGGAGTGCGTCGAGGACGACGAAGGCGGAGGGGACCATGTGCGAGGCCAGGGTGTTGCGCAGGATTTTCGCGATGACGTCGACGTCGACCGCTGGCGCAGCTGCGGCGGCGTCCACGCGATCAGTGGACCCACGATCGGCTGCCACGCCATCGGCCGACACACTGTCGACTGCCACGCGGTCGGCCACACCGTCGGCGGAGACGGCGTCGCCGGACACAGCATCTGGGGCGGGCGAAGCGGGTGCCGGTGCGGCATCGGAGACGACGTAGGCGACGAGTTGGTCGCCTCGGTGGGCGTCGGTGCGGACCAGGACCACTGCCTGGCGGATCGACGGTTGGGCGAGCAGGGCGGTTTCGATTTCGCCGAGTTCGATGCGGAAGCCGCGCAGTTTGACCTGGTCGTCGTTGCGGCCGAGGTAGTCCAGGGTGCCTTCGGGGGTCCAGCGGACCAGGTCGCCGGTGCGGTACATGCGCACCGACGGGGCCCACGGGCAGGCGACGAAGCGGGCTGCGGTCAGGGCCGCGCGGTCGCGGTAGCCGCGGGCAACCTGGGCGCCCGCTACATACAGCTCACCTGCGACGCCGACCGGGACCGGCTGCAGGCGGGTGTCGAGAACCCATTCGGTGATGCCGCGCAGGGGCGTGCCGAGGGTCAGCGGGGAGTCCGCGGCCAGGGGGGCGCTGATGTTGGTGGCGACCGTGGTCTCGGAGGGGCCGTAGGCGTTGACGAAGGCGCGCGGGATCGGGCCGGTGGTCCAGCGGGCGATCAGGTCGGGCGGGCAGGCCTCGCCGCCGACCATCACCATACGCAGGTCGTCGAGTCGGGTCGGGTCCAGCACGGCCAGGGCGGACGGGGTCATCAGGGCGTGCGTGACGCGCTGTTCCGAAAGCAGTTGCGCCAGTTCGGCACCCACGTGGCGGCCGGGCACGGCGATCACCAGGGTCGCGGCGGAGTTGATCGCGAGCAGGAGCTCCATCACCGAGATGTCGAACGACGGCGACCCGACCTGCAGCACGCGGGCGTCGGCGGTGCCGAACATGCGGGCGGTTTCCTCGGCCGCGAAACCGGCGATGCCGGCCTGGGTGACCAGCACACCCTTGGGCAGACCGGTGGAGCCCGACGTGTAGATGACGTAGGCGAGGTGGTGGGTGCGCAGGGGGTGGACGCGATCGCGGTTGGCGACGGGATCGCTGGAACGCCAAGCACATTCGGCCATCAGCTTGAGGTCGTCCAGTGCCAGCCAGTCGATCTGGTCGGGTAGCTCGGTGTCCGACACCGTAAGGCCAAGTCGCGCACCGGAATCGGTGATCATGTGGGTGATGCGGTCGACGGGGTAGCTGGGGTCGACCGGCAGCCAGGCGGCGCCGGACTTCGCCACGGCCCACACCGCGAGCACGGACTCGATCGAGCGCGGGATGCCGATCGCGATCACGTCGTCGGGGCCGACGCCGCTGTCGATCAGGACCCTGGCCAGACGCGACGACGCACGGTCGAGTTCGCGGTAGGTCAGGGTGCGGTCGCCGTCGGTGACGGCCTCGTGGTTCGGGTCGGCGGCGACAGCGGCGGCCAGCAGGTCGGGCAGCAGACCGGTGGCGGTGACCGGTGCCCCGCGCATGGCGGTGAGGTGGGCGTTCTCGGTCGCCGACAGCAGTGGCAGGTCGCCGACCGCGGTGTCGGGGGTGGTGACGGCGGCGGCCAGCAGGCGCACGAAACGCTCACCGAGGGTGTGCATCTCGGCTTCGTCGAACAGGTCGGTGGCGTAGAGGGTGACCGCTTCGATGCCGGCGGGTTCGCCGGTGGCACTGCGCCGTTCGGCGAGGGTGAGCTGCAGGTCGAACTTGGTGATGTCGAGTTCGATCTCCGCGACGGTGACCGAGGAGCCGGCCAGTTCGAAGGTGGTGTCCAGCAGTGTCTGGAAGTTCAGCGCCACCTGGAACAGCGGGTGCCGCGACTGTGAGCGGGCCGGGTTGACGACGTCGACCAGGCGGTCGAAGGGGACGGTGGCGTGGGCGAAAGCGGCCAGGTCGGTTTCGCGGGTGTGCTCGAGGGCGGCGGTGAAGCTCGCGGCCGGGTCGACCTCGGTGCGCAGGACCAGGGTGTTGACGAACATGCCGATCAGGTCGTCGATGGCACGGTCGCCGCGACCCGCGACGCCGGTGCCGATGGCGATATCGGTGGTGCCGGACAGGCGCGCCAGCAGCACGGCCAGCGCGGTGTGCACAACCATGAACAGGGAGGCGCCCGCCTGCTGGGCGAGGTCGGCGAGTTGGCGGTGCAGGTCGGCGTCGATGGTGAAGGTGGTGCGGGCGCCGGACATGGTGGGTTCGATCGGGCGCTGGCGTGCTGAGGGGAGTTCGAGCTGGTCGGGCAGGTTCGCGAGAGTCTTTGCCCAGAAGGCGATTTCGCGTGAGGCCAGGGACTGGGGGTCGGTTTCGGTGCCGAGCAGTTCGCGCTGCCATAGGGCGTAGTCGGCGTAGTGCACGCTCAGCGGGGCCCAGTCGGGTTCGCTGTTATCGGTGGCTGCGCGGTAGGCGGTGAGTACATCGCGAACCAGGACCTGTAGCGAAACACCGTCTGCCGCAATGTGATGCAGGACGACTGCGAGCACGTATTCCCCCGCCGCGTCACGACTATCGACGGACTCGCTGACACCAGGTCGCGAGTTATCCCCAGCCGTGTCGGCGTCTACGACGAAGATCTGTGCACGGAACGGCGCTTCCCGCTCGAGGTCGAAACCGGCGTGGGCGAAACGGGTCAGTTCGGTGTCGAGGGCGGCGGCGCGGACGTGTGTCGGGTCGCCGATGCGGACCGAGCCGGGGGCGCCGATGACCTGTTGGGCGACCTCGCCGCCGGGGACATCGACCGCGGGGAACACGGTGCGCAACGCCTCGTGGCGGTCGACCACCGCGGTCAGGGCGGCGGTCAGAGCGGGCAGGTCGGCGGTGCCGCGTAGGCGGATGACGAACGGCATGTTGTAGCCGGGCGCGGACGGATCGAAACGGTTCAGGAACCAGATGCGTTGCTGCGCAGGCGAAAGCGGGATCAGGTCCGGGCGCGGGCGGGCGGCCAGGACCGGTAGTCGGTCGGTGGTGCCGTCGCGTTCGGTGATGGCGGCGGCCAGGCGGGCGACGGTGGTCGCGCCGAACAGGTCGCGCACACCCAGTCGGCAACCGAGGTCGGCGCCGAGGCGGGCTGCTACCTGGGTGGCGACCAGGCTGTTGCCGCCCAGTGCGAAGAAGTCGTCGTCGCGGCCCACGCGCTCGAGGCCGAGCACCTCGCCGAACACCGCGGCCACCGTCTGTTCCACCGGGCCGACGGGCTCAGCGTAGGTGACCACGGTGCGGGTGGGGGCGGGCAGCGCCTTGCGGTCGAGCTTGCCCGACGCGTTCACCGGCAGCGCGTCCAGCAGCACGAACGCGGCGGGCACCATGTAGGCGGGCAGCGCGCGCAGGGCGGTCTCGCGCAGGTCGTCGATCGCGACCGCGCCCGGCTCGGCTTCCACCACATAGGCGACCAGCTGCTCGCCGACACCGGCGTCGTCGCGAACCAGCACCACCACGCGAGCCACGGAGTCCACGCCCTCGAGCACGGCCTCGATCTCGCCGAGCTCGATCCGCAGACCGCGCAGCTTCACCTGAAAGTCGGTGCGGCCCAGGTATTCCAGTTCACCGTTGGTGGTCCAGCGGACCAGGTCGCCGGTGCGGTACATCCGCTCGCCGGGCACTGGGGTGACACCGGGTGCGCGACCGGCTGACACCCGCGCGACACCGTCGATGTCGGAAGCGGGCGCGGCGACGAAACGTCCGGCGGTGAGTTCCGCGCGACCCACGTAGCCCCGAGCGAGCTGTACCCCCGACAGATACAGCTCACCCGGAGCCCCGACCGGAACCGGCCGCAGCCGTGAGTCGAGAACATGGAGCCGGGTGTTGAACACCGGCGCGCCGATCGGCACCATAACCCGATCCGCGTCGTTCACCTCATGGAAGGTGACATCGACAGCGGCCTCGGTCGGACCGTACAGGTTGTGCAGCCGGGCACCGGTCAGCAGCCGTAGCCGCTGCGCCAGCGCGGCGGGTAGTGCCTCACCCGAGGCGAAGACCAGGCGCAGCGAGGTGCGCTCGGCGATTTCCTGTTGGGCGAGAAAGACTTCCAGCATCGACGGCACGAAATGTGCGACGGTGACGCCGTATTCGGCGATCACCGCACGCAGATACGCGGGGTCGCGGTGCCCGTCGGGCTCGGCCAGCAGCAGTGTGGCGCCGATCTGCAAGGGCCAGAAGAACTCCCACACCGACACGTCGAAGGTCATGGGGGTCTTCTGCAGCACCACGTCGACACCGTGCAGGCGGTAGGAGTGCTGCATCCACACCAGCCGGTTCACGATCGCGGCGTGTTCGACCGCCACGCCCTTGGGCGCGCCGGTGGAACCAGAGGTGAAGATCACGTACGCGGGGTGGGCGGGACGCAGCGGCGCGGTGCGGTCGGAGTCGGTGAGCGGGCTGTCGTCGAAATCGCGCAGGTCGAGGTTATCCACAGCCAGCACCGGCAGGTCGTCGACGGGCGCGCCGTCGCGGGTGGTCGTGAGTACGACAGCCGGGGCGGCGGTGCTCAGGATGTGCGCGATGCGGTCGGCCGGGTGATCGGGATCGATCGGCACGTAGGCGGCGCCCGCGGTGAGCACCGCGTACATGGCCACGACGAGCTCCGGCGAGCGCCGAATGCTCAGTGCCACCAGGGATTCCGGGCCGATACCGTCCGCGCGCAAGCGCCGGGCCAGCTGGTTGACGCGTCGAGACAGCTCGCGATAAGTCAGCGTCGTCTGGTCGGCAGACAGCGCCCGGCCGTCGGCAGAAAGCGCCTGGTCATCGACAGAAAGTGCCCGGTCGCGCGAGCGTGCTCCGTCATCGCCGGCCGCGTCGATTCGCGACACCGTCGCCATACGCACGGCGACATCGTCGGGAGTGCGCGCGACCTGCGCTTCGAACATCGCGGGCAACGTCGCCACCGACACCGAACGCTCGGCCAGCGCCGTCTCCACATCGAACCGAGTCGAGTTCCAGATCTGGGTACTGACCTGCAGTTCCAGCTCGGTAGCCACCTCGACCGAGCCCAGCGCGGTATCCAGGTCGACCACGGCAAGCCGCTCGAGGAAACTCAGGAAACGGGCATGGTGTCGAGCCAGCGTATCGGCGTCGTACAGGTTGGGATTGGCCTCGAAATCCACATGCACGCGATCGCGATCGCCGTAGTAGACATTGAGGCTCAGGTCCTCGATCGGACCGGTCGACAGCACCCGGTACCGGCCGGTGGTCGTACCGAGGGTCAGGTCGGTGCGGAACAGCATGAAGTTGGCCAGCGGCCCGAACAGTGCGCGGCGCGCGGGGCGGCCGTCGTCCTCGGAGTCGCGGCGGATGTCCTCGGCACGGTAGCGCTGATGACGCAGCGCCCCCGCCACCTCCACCCGCGCCGCCCGCAGCAGCTCACCCCAGGTCGCGTCCGAACCGGCCGCGCCGGTGGGCAGGCGCAGCGGCACGATATTGGACAGCATGCCTGCCGACCGGCGCATGACCGCGGTGGTCCTGGCCGTGACAGGCAGGCTCAGCACGGCATCGGGGCGGTCGGTGAGACGGCCCAGGTAGGCGGCGAAGGCAGCCAGCAGCACCGCGGAGATCGCCGAATCATCGCTGGCTGCAATGGTTTCCAGTCGATCCACCAGCTGCTCGGACAGTCGCCCGCCGGTCACCAGGTTGATCGCCGAACGCGGCGCGGTGCGACCGTCGAGCGCGGTCGGGCTGTCCAGACCGGCCACACGCTGGGCCCAGTGCTCGCGATCGCCCACGAAACGGGTGCTGTCACGGAACCGGTGCTCCCCCTCGACCAGCTCGGACAGCGCGCCCGGCACCACGTCGGCCGCCGACGTGCCCAGCACCCGTGCGGTGTAGAGGTGCGCCACGCGCTGGGAAATGGTGAACGCGCCGTAGCCGTCGAGCGCGATGTGGTGGCCGCGCAGGTACCAGAACCAGCGGGCGGGCCCCACGCGCAGCACCGCGCCCGCCACCAGGCGGTCGGTGAGCATGTCGATGGGGGCGCCGAACTCCGCGCGCATCCAGTCCTGTGCGGCGGCGACCGGGTCGTCGTGGTGCCGCAGGTCGATCAGCGGCAGCTCGTCTTCGATCGGGATCGTGTGGTCGATGTACTGGTGCGGCACGCCGTCGGATTCGCCGATGCGCACCATCGGCGACGCGTAGGCGCGGGCGGCCACAGCGCTGACCTGTTGCAGCGCAACGACATCCAGCTCGCCGACGATGTCGACGTACTGGGCGATGGTGATCGGGACGTCGGGGTCGAGCAGCTGCGCGTACCACACACCCAACTGGGCGGGGGTCAACGGAAACGGCGCCCCCGCGGCCTGGATTTCCTGTGGTCGCGCGCTGAACCCACCCAACTCCGTACCGTGCACCGAAGCCTCCTCGTATCGCGAAAGAACAGCAGCTCGAATGTTTTCGGGCAGCACGAATACACCTGGCGCACCGAAAGATTCGATATGAACGCGGTGGGCGTGACGCCACACTCGCGCGAGATCCCCGACAGATCATGTGGATGAGATTCGGCGACCGATGGCCGCCGAGGCGAACAGACGTTGCGTCTGTCGCGGGGTGCCTAGCTGTTGATCGTTCCTCCAACGCCGTGTCACTTACATCACATGGATCCCTGTCCATGTGATGCAGACAGTAGGCGCTCAGTTAATAAAAAGAAACTTTTTCCGGTAAAAAAATCAGACGAACGTCCAGTCTGTACCGGCCAGTAGGCATGACCTGGGCTCGCGTGTGGTGCACAGCACATCCGCAAACAAGATGTGAGCCATCACACCTTCAGACCGCGACACTATGAGCTGAAACGTTGCATCTGCGTTGCATCGGCACCCATGCGCCGGTCGAGCACCCGGATCTTGGCCTCTATCTGCGCATACAGCGGCGAATCACGGTCGACGGTGGACCGGTAGGCAGCCCACGCGGCGGCGTCGTCGCGCCCTTCCGGACACGACGTCCAGCGGCGCAGCACGCCCGCCTCGGGGTTCGCGAGCACCGCGGTGCGCAAGCGGACCCGAAGCTCGTCACGGATGTCGCAGATGCCGGGAGCCGACGACCGCGGCAGCACCGGCCCCGCGTACAAGTTCAATGCCGATTGGATATCACCGGAGTCGAGAGCGGCACGAAGCTCCTCCACATCGGTTGCGACATGCACGCGCAGACGGTAAGGGCGCGAACCCACGACCGCGGCGCCGATCACCGACCGCAGCCGCGACATCGCCGCACGGATCGTGCCGTTGTCCAGATCGGTGTCGTCCAGCAGCAGCGCCAGATGATCAGCGCCCAGACCTTCGGGATGTTCGGTGAGCAGCAGCAGGATCTCGGCATGACGCTGCGACAGCGACACCCGCTCCCCCGCCACGCTTAACTGCGGCTGGCCCAGACCCAGGACATCAAGGCCCAGCCGAGCCTGTTCGGTGTCGTCGCGATCGGGTGCGGCCGGGGCGGCGATGCCCTGACTGGCACGCATCGCCCGCAGCACCAGGTCCATTTCGGCGGCGGTGGCGGCGGCCTTGACCAGCGCCAGGATCTCCGGCTTGGCCACCCGCATCCCGCCGGCAATCATCAAAACGCCGATCAGGCGGCCGTCGGGCTCGTGCACGGGAGCCGCGGCGCCGGTGATCTGGTGCATGCGATGCAGGAAATGTTCGGGTCCGTGGATCCAGGTGGCACGTCCGGTGCGCACGACGAGACCCACCGCGTTGGTGCCGATCCGGCGTTCGCTGAGATCGTCGCCCTCGCGCACGCCGATCTCGGCGGCGGCGGCAACCTGCTCGGGATGGCCGTGCACCGACAGCACGCGACCGAACTGGTCGGCCACGGTCACGATCAATCCGGCCTGCGACGCGTCCTGGACCAGCAGTTTGTCGATCAGCGGCATGAGCGCGGCGAGGGGATGGGCATCGCGATAACGCTCGAGGTCGGCGCCGCGCAACCCGCGACCGTCGATGACGTCGGTCGGATCGACCCCGCCGCGCACACTGCGCAACCAGGATTCGAGCACGAGCGGACGTAGTAGACCGGCCAGCTGGGTCAGCTGTTCACCACCGGCACTGAGATATCCATGGGCCTGTGCGGCATAGGCTTCCAGAGCTCCGAGCTGTGCGCCCGACTCCGATGCCTGCCGTGGGGGGCTCCCACCTGCAAGATTGCTGACCATTTGCCTTTCTTTCCCGCTACAAACTGTACCGGGCAGTTATCGGCGCAACCGCCAGAAATGGGGGTTTGTCCCGCAGGTCACATCGTGGTATCGGATGTCACTTCGTCACACGACCATATGGTCCGCTATGGCGGTTGCGAGCATGACCGTAGTGGCCTGTGGGCCCCGGCGTAGCGGGACGGGGACGATCGACAGGTCGGCGACGGTCAGGGCTTCGATGCCGTGGACTCGGCCGAGTTCGTCGACTACCGCGCGCTCGTCGTCGGCTGCGCCCATGCGGCAGGTGCCGGAAAGATGTTGCGAGGTACCGAGGTTGGTGTGCAGCCATGCATCATCGATGGGGTCGATCCGTCTGCCGAGCAGATCCGCGGTCAGGGCTGCTCCCTCGCGCAGGCGGGCTCGGTCTCGGTCGCTGTGGAGATAGCGGTGGTCGATGCGGGCGGGGACTCGCGGGTCGGCCGAGGCCAGGGTCAGCTCGCCGGACGACTCGGGGTGCATCAGTGCGACCCCGATTCTGCGAAGACCCGGCGTGAACATCCGGGTGTACGGGCGCAGTTCCAGGTCGTCGATTTCCAGGACGTACTCGAGCGGAACGGCCGGCTCGGCGGGCTGGTCGTCGGGGAATTCGACGCCGATCTCGGGGTGATCGGTGCACCATGCGCCCACCGGAGCGGGCTGGACGACCTCGATACCGAGCGAGCGAAGCTGCGCCTCGGGGCCGATCCCGGATCGGATCAGCAGCGCGGCCGACTCGATCGCGCCCGCGCACACGACTATCTGATCAGCGTAGGTTCGCCCGCCCGCCCACTCCACACCGATCACCCGGTTGCCGCGCAGGAGTAGTCGGGTCACCGTGGTGTCGCCGGTGATCGTGAGGTTGGGGCGGTGCATCGCCGGATAGAGATGAGTGACAGCGGGGCCTGATCGCAGACCGTTCGACACCGTCAGCGGGACTCGGCCGAAACCATCCGAGCCGGTCGGCGCGTTGAGGTCCGGGATTTCAGGGAATCCCGCTGCTGTGCACCGTTGCGCGAACTCGGCGCCGAACGCGGTGAAATCCCTGGTACGCGAGATCGGGATCGGGCCGCCTACTCCGTGACCGGGGGCCCAGCCGAAATCCCGGTCATCTTCCAGGTCGCAGAAGACGGGCAGCACCGCTTCGAACGACCAGCGCGGGCCCGCCACCGAGCTCCATGCGGCGAAGTCGGCGGCGGGTGGGCGGACGAAGTAGCTGCCGTTGATCGCACCGGAGCCGCCGATCAGCTTGCCGCGCACCAGGTTTCCTTGATAGCGCCACACCAGCCGGGACTCGGGGCCGACCGGGAGACTATTCGGGTCGAGCAGTTCGTACGGCAGTTGCCCCATCGTCGGAAAGGCGGGCCCGGCCTCGAACACGCGCACCGAACGTGCCGGGTCCGCGCTGAGCCGGGCGGCGAGCACACAACCCGCCGACCCGGCTCCGACGATGAGAATGCTTGTCACGCCCTCACATTCAGCACGGGGGGAAGCGCCTGGTTCGCAGCACACGCAGCCGTTCCCGCCGGGCGTAAGAGATGCGATTACGAAAACCCTTCGATCTCCAGGTACCAGGCCGTTCGTTCGCCCGCGAGCTCCTTGACTACGTGAGATTTCGGACTTACAGCTGAGTCCGGCCTGGCGTGGCCCCTGGTTACGCCGTAGCGTGGGAACTTGTCCTCATATGCGTATACCACTTTCCCACCGCTGAGGAAGACCTGCGTCATGGATTCGGAGTCTGAATTCAACCCGGCCAAGTGGACCCCACGCGTCCCAAGTTTCTTGTTGAGGCTCTCGTTGGAGATGGGCGAACTGACACTGAACATCTGATCCCATTCACCAACGGGAACACCAGAAGACACAATAACGTCGCCCAGATTGGCAGTTCCCTGCTCTTCCAATAGGCGCGCGAAAGCCGCCGCCAGGGCGGGATACTCATCCTGAACCACAATTTGTTCACCAACATCGAGGCCACCGCACCCCGAGACCAAGCTGAATATCGCCGCCAGTGCCGCATTAAACAACAGCCGAGTACTCATCCGCCGCTTATGAGAGCATTCCATCATTCCTCCGCATTCAAAGACAATTAACCAGCCGACGGATTGTTGTTCGGAATCAACGAACCCGGCAATACTGCCGCATTGTCGACCACTGCCGAGTTTGCGGCTTCGCCGAGACGGACTTCCTTGGGCCGGGCAAGGTTCCCATCCTTGTCGATCACTATTCCATCCCCATTATTAAATGCCTCGATTATTTTTTGTGACATGGTGCCGCCCGGGTTTTCAGTTGCAACCCTCCGGCCGAGTTCATTGTTGTACAAGTCCATCGCCTCGCGCGTACTCCGGTTATCCTCTCGACCTTCATGCTTCGTGGTATATTCCCTTGTCCACTCCTCGCCAAACTCCTCAGTGAGCAAGGCGTTCCAATAGGCGTGACGGAACGCATCCGCATGATTGTCCTGATAGTTTTTATCCTCATTAGGGAAATACTGTTCAGCCAAAGTGCTAGCTTGCTCAGATATCTGATAGACCCGGTACTGTTCCCACATGCTCAGCTTGCTCAGCATCTCCGCCTCGCTTACCGTCACTTCCTTTGCCGCAATGTCACCTCCAGGATTTAGCCGATTCATCCATTTCACTGCATCAGCACTGGGCCATGTCGTCATTCCCTGTTGGTCCTTGTTGACCTGGTAGGAATTGAGGATATTCTCAAGCTCGGCGTTCGGAGGAATAGGAACGTCGGCGAATGCCTTTATAATCGCCTCGCCCGCCGAAGCAGCAGCATCACCCGCGGCCTGCAACGCCGACTTTATCGCAGACTGATGCAGACGTTGGCCCTGATCGAGCGCGGCTTTCGCTACCTCAAGCGACTTATCTTGGCCACCCGCTAGCCACGCAACAACTTCGGTGGCGTAGCTGACACTTCCATCCTCGGCAACTGTATATCTCTCATTCTCAGCGTTCTGAATCGCGTTGACGGCAGCCGCTTTTGCAAACCCCAGGCGATGGACGATCGTGGAGGTCGAGGTTACGGCTTGACCAAATGCTTCCACTACTTTCGAAAGCGAAGTTTTGGCTTCCTCGCTTTTTACTCGCATTGCGTCGCCAGCAGTGCCCCGCCAAAAGCCCGGAGAGTCGGCGAGTTGCCTATTAATGATGCCGTACTCGGTGGTGACCGTCTCCTCTGCACGACCCCACTCGGCGGCTTGCTCCGTCAAGGCCCCGAAAGCCCATGTACGTACTTCGGTTTTCGTTGGCGGTAGTGCACTCATTAGAGCGGACCCGCTTCTGCTAGCACTGCGCCTGTTCTATTCGCCTGCCCTGTTTGCTGGAGGTTGTACTCAATGATGCTTGTCGACGCTGCATCATTGATCTCCTTAAGTTGCACGGCCACTCCTCGAACGCTGAGTCTGGCGCGCACACCAGCTCTCATGTAGGCTGCACCCAGGCCCGACCCGGGAAGTGCGGTCTCGATCGCGGCGATGAAACTCTCTGTAGGTGCCGCATTTAGTGCGTTCTGCGATCCATTCAAGGCGGCAACCATGCCCTCGATCCCGGCCTGGTCTACATACAGTTCGCTCATCAAAATCCTCTCCCATAGAATTCCCTGTTACGCTAGCACGGTAGTGTCGGCCCGAGAAGAAGCGCAGGAGCAAGTGCATCCCAATTCCGGTGATATCGACCCGATCACGAGCCAGATGCATGCCGTTCGTCAGGCAATTCTAGTCAATCAAGTAACCGTTGGCCGGTATGGCGTCGCGGTCGACGTACGCGCTGACGGGGCGTTGCAAGCAGTTCGGATCGACGAGAGCGTCACCCCCTACGGCGTCGCACTCGGTGAACTCATAACGAAACTCGCACATGAGGCACTTGAACAAGCCCGCGTCATCGTGCGTGAACGCATCGACAACCTCAGCGCCGACCCGCGGATCGCTGCAGCGGTCGAGTCAATCGAAATCGCATCCGAGCGGCCGTATCCCGTGCCGTCGGTCAAGCGGGCAGCGCCAATCCCGGACGACGATCTAACCGAAGAAGAGCTCATCGAGCAGAACCAGCGTCGGAACGCGTCGTTCTTTCGTAACACGTGAAGCCTCGACTCGGTACCGTGAAGTGCGGGATTAGGGTGGCGGGTGACGGCGACTACTGCACTGCTGGTGGATCACCGACTCCTGAGCGGATCTCTTGCACCGTCCATTCGCTGGCCCCGGGCGTGCCGCCGCGCTAGAGCGGCGAGGTCTGCTGCGGTTGGGCCAGGGAGGACGTAGCCTGCGCTGGATCGCACCCGAGCCGGCGGCACTGCTGGGTCACCCATAGAACATGCACACCGAGAATGCCTGACTCGCGCTGAGATGGCCGCGAGCACGCAACCCGTCGACCGGGTACCGACGCTGAATAACGCGTAATACAGCCGAATTTCAGCGGGGCGAGATGCTCGGCTTGAGCGCTTCGAAACTGCGGGCGCGCAGGGCTCCCAGCCACAGGCCCGTGCCGTAAGCCACGTCGTCGAGACGTTTATAGGCCACGTAACGCAGCGGATCGAGGCCGCCGGAATCGCGATGGGTGAACCAGTCGGCCAGTCCGTCGGCCAGTGCCATGGTGACGGCGATCTTGCGGATGCGGCTCGACGCGATGACGGCCAGCAGCGTCACCGGCCAGTAGTCGCGACACATCGCCGAAGCCAGTCGCCACATGCCGGCGAAGTAGCCGCGGGCAAGGTAGACCGCGGCGATTCTGGTGGGGTTGTCGAGTTCGGTGAACACGCGGCGCAGTCGGACCAGGGCCGTGGCGAGAGTGACGAGTCCGCCTAGCAGGCCCCATTTCGACAGGGTCGCGAACAGCAGACTGGCCAGCACGGTCCACGTCGGTACCGACAGCGGGGAGACCAGACCCGAGTGGCGTTTGCCCAGCGGTGCGGCGCCGGTGCCGTAGAACAGTTTTCGGCCGAACCAGGCACGGAAGGCCACCCGGTGATCGTGGGCGACGTGCGCGGCGGGCTCGTAGCGCAGCCGCCAGCCCGCGCGTTCCAGCCGCCAACACAGGTCGACATCCTCGGCCACCTGCATCGACTCGTCGAATCCGCCTTCGGCCAACAACGCCGCGCGCCGGGCCAACAGCGCCGCGCTGGGCACATACGACACGATCCCGCGCGCGTGCACTGCCGACTCGCGACGACCCAAGTCCAGCGACGAGCGAGTGTGCTCGTAGCGGGCCAGCGCGTTGGATTCCTTGTCCAGCGCCACGATCCGCGGCGCGACCAACGCGACCTGCGGATCACTGAAATGTCCGAGCATGACCTCGAGCCACCCGCTGCGCGGCACCACATCCGAATCCAGGAACGCCACGAACCCCGTTGTCGCCGCCTTCGATCCGGCGTTGCGCGCAGCCGCGGGGCCCAGCGGAGATTCGTGACGGATCACCGTCACCTGTCCACGACCCTGCCGCGGCGGGATGCGCACCGGCTCGTCGGAACCGTCGTCGACCACGATCACATTGTGTCCGCGCAGAACCGCGAGCAGACGCATGAGCCCGTCGGCATTGTTGTACAGCGGGATGACCACGGTGACATCGTCGAGCGAGGGTTCCAGGCGCGGACGCGGGTTGGCCACACCGGAATCGAGCAGGCGGCGGGCCACGATCGCGGACTTGCTGTCGGTCACCTCCAGGTATCCGTCGCCGATCAAGTCGGCGGCCTCCGGGGCCAAGCGCAACATCCGGGCGGGCGACCCACCGATCAGGATTCGACCCCCGGAAAACGCTCGCACCCGTGGATCGATCCGTACCCCGAAGCCGTCGGGCAGACGATCATGGCGCATTCCTCGCATGCTATTCGCACTCGAGCTCCCAGACATCATCACCCCAGAAAAAAGGAGGAAAGTCTGCGGAAAATGCCGCCGTGACCGGTTGCCGGACGCGTCAACAAGATCGGCAGCGCATTTCCGGCAACCGGTTCGGAACTAGCCCAGCGGACTCTCGTTGCACGCCTTGGCCGGTGGACGTTTCACCGTCAACGGCAACGACACTCGCGTCTTCGCGCGGACCGGACGCGAATGGTCAACCGCGGGGCGCGGAATGGTGCGTCCCGGTGCCGTAAGAGCCGCTTCGCCGTAGCCCTGCACGCATTCGGGATCGGGTCCGTTGGCGGGCAGGCCGGTGAAGAACTTCGCAGCCATGCAGCCACCGCGGCAGGAGTCGTAGTGCGAGCATTTCGTGCACGCGCCACCGTCGACCGGTTCGCGCAGTTCCGCGAACAGCGGTGAATGGGTCCAGACCTCGTCGAAACCGCCGTCGGCCACGATGTTTCCGGCCTTGAAACGGTCGTGGATGGCGAACGGGCAGGCGTAGACGTCGCCGACCGGGTCGACCAGGCAGACCACCCGGCCCGCGCCACACATGTTCAGGCCGGGAAGCGCCGAGCCGAAAGCCGACAGGTGGAAGAACGAGTCGCCGGTGAGCACGCCTTCGCCGTTGGCCACGAGCCAGTCGTAGAGCTCGCGTTGCTGTTCGGGCAGGGGGTGCAGTTCGTCCCAGACGTCCGCGCCGCGGCCGGACGGACGCAGCCGGGTCAGGCGCAGGGTGGCGCCGTATTTGTCGGCGATGGCCTTGAATTCGTCGAGCTGGGAGATGTTGTGGCGGGTGGCCACCACCGACAGTTTCGCGTCCTTGAAACCGGCGTTGTACAGGTTCGACAGTGCCTTGATCGCGGTGTCGTACGAGCCGGGGCCGCGCACGGCATCGTTGACCGCGGCGTCGGCACCATCGAGGGAGATCTGCACGTCGACGTAATCGCTGGCCGCCAAACGCGCCGCGACCTCTTCATTGATGCGAACGCCGTTGGTGGAGAACTTGACCCCCACATTGTGCGCGGTGGCGTAATCGACCAGTTCCCAGAAATCCGGGCGCACTGTCGGTTCGCCGCCGCCGATATTGACGTAGAAGATCTGCATGCGTTCGAACTCGTCGATCAGCGCCTTGCACTGTTCGGTGCTCAGCTCGTCGGGATCGCGACGGCCCGACGACGACAGGCAGTGCACGCACGACAGGTTGCACGCGTAGGTCAGTTCCCAGGTCAGGCAGATCGGGGCGGCCAGACCGGATTCGAAGCGGTCGATCAGCTTGCCGCCCTGCGGTTCACCGGTGGCGACCAGGGCAAGCGGTGCCTCGGTGACCGGGCCGGGCGCGGGCACGATCATGTCGGTGTCGGCCAGCTGCGCGAGCGCCTTGATGTGCATATCCGAGGCGTCGATGCCCTTGGCGTGCAAGGCGGAACGCACGGAGGGGTGCGCGGGCAGCGAGCGGACCACGTCGACCAGGTCGCGGCTTTTCAGAAAAGACAGCTTGCGGGTGCCGAAGTGGTACAGCAGCGCGCCGAAGGACTCCGGGCGCAGCGAGACCCTCGGGTGCAGCGTCCAGCGGGTGTCCAGATCGAGCATGGTCAGTACACGCCGCACATGCCGTCGATGCTGACCTCTTCGATCAGCGTCTCGGTGACCAGGTCCTCGTCGGATTCGACGGTGGCGGGCGTGGTGTTCTCGGGCATGACTACCTCCAGGTGTGTTGCCGGTCACCTCGGACCTTAACGTCAGTGACTGCCATAAAGGGCGGGATCGGAAAATCTTTCTCTGCGCACACCCAGCCCACACCGGGTGCGAACCCCTCTAGACTTCCCCCGATGGGCAAGGGGCTGATCAGCCCAGTGGCACTACAGGTGAGGCACAGGCTTGCGTAACCATGGTGGGGCGGGCGCTAGTTCGACACTGTCCGAGGCTGAGATCGTCGACGCGGCACTCAAAGTGGTGCGCGAGGACGGTGTCGAGAAGCTGTCGATGCGGCGGCTCTCGCGCGAGCTCGGGGTTTCGCCGATGGCGCCCTATTACTACGTCGCCGACAAACGAGAGCTGCTGGATCTGGTCGCCAGCGCCGCGCTGGTGGGAGTGCGCAAGCCGCCGCGCGAGTCCGGCCCGTGGCAGCACCGCCTGCGCGATCTGATCGATCAGATAGACGATAAACTGCGCACGCATCCCGGCCTGGGCGACATCTTGCTCGAGCAGATGCTCGGCAAGCAGCTCGACCTGATCGAGGCCGTGATGGAGATCCTGTTCGACGCGGGCTTCTCCGACCGAAACGTGCTGGCCGCCTACGCGACCATCCACACCTACCTGTTCGGCCGCAGCAGAGTGAATCCGCGCGACCGTTCCGCGCCCGCGGACGTGCTGCTGCCCGAGGCGGTGGCCCGAGCCACGAAGTACATGTCCGACCTGCGCGGCAAGTACTCCTACGACTTCGGCATGGAGGTGCTGGTCGCCGGACTCGAGGCGCAGCTTGCCCTGCAGGCGCGTCCCGGCCTAACATAAAACTGAAACACGTTCTAGTTTTGCGAAAGAGGACGACATGACCACAGTCGAGGTTCCGCACGGCTCACGATCGGTGGTGCTGCGGGTCGCCGCGGTGATCGCCGAAACCGCGGACACCCACTCCGTGGTCTTCGAGGTGCCCGCCGACCTGCGCGAGCGCTTCACCTACTCCCCCGGCCAGTTCCTGACCCTGCGGATTCCCAGCGACCAGACCGGGTCGGTGGCGCGGTGCTATTCGCTGGCCAGCTCGCCGTTCACCGACGACCTGCCGAAGGTGACCGTGAAGCGCACCGAGGGCGGGTACGGGTCGAACTGGTTGTGCGACAACATTTCCGCCGGTGACCAGCTCGAGGTGCTGCCGCCTTCTGGCGTGTTCACACCCAAGGATCTGGACGCCGATCTGCTGCTGTTCGGAGCGGGCAGCGGGATCACGCCGGTCATGTCGATTCTGAAATCGGCGCTGTCACAGGGTGGCGGCAAGGTGGTGCTGATCTACGCCAACCGTGACGCCGGGTCGGTGATCTTCGCCGATGAACTGCGCGAACTCGTGGGCAAGTATCCGCAGCGGTTGACCGTGGTGCACTGGCTCGAACCGCTGCTCGGGCTGCCCACCGCCGACATGCTGGCCGGACTGGTCGCGCCCTACACCTCCTACGAGGCGTTCATGTGCGGGCCGAAACCGTTCATGGATCTGGTGCACGACGCGTTGGCCTCGCTGGACGTGCCGCGCACCCGCACCCACGCCGAGGTGTTCAACTCGCTGGCCGGTGACCCGTTCGAAGACCACGCGCCCATCGAGGTGTCCGAAGCAGAGGCCGCCGACGCCGCGGTGGTGCAGGTCGAACTCGACGGCCAGGTGCACGAAATGTCATGGCCGCGCAAGCAGACGCTGGTCGACATCATGCTCGACAAGGGCCTCGACGTGCCCTACTCCTGCCAGGAGGGTGAGTGCGGGTCGTGCGCCTGCACCGTCCTGGAAGGCAAAGTGGAGATGGCCAATTCGGAAATCCTGGATCCCGAGGACATCGAGAACGGGTACATCCTGGGCTGCCAGGCGCGGCCGGTGACCGATCGGTTGAAGATCCAGTTCTAACGCATGGATCGGTAGGCGGCGCGCTGATCCGGGTCGAGGTTCTCGGTGGCGTAACTCAACGCGGTGCGGCCCAATGCGGGGGCGTTGCTGTTGAGGAAATCCGTCAGCGCGGCCGGGTCGACGCGTTTGCCTACTTCACGCAACATCCAGCCCAGTGCCTTCTGGATCAGGTCGCGGTGGTCCTCTTTGAGGATCGTGGCCAGTTCCAAGGTGGTACTCGGGTCGCCCGCCTTGATGAAGGCGAAGGTGGACAGCAGCGCCACCCGGCGTTCCCACAGTGAATCCTGTTGCGCCAGTTCGACAAGCAGGGCACGGTCCTTGTCCAGCAGCCAGGCGCCGAGGACGTGTTCGGCGGAGGAATCGACCAGGTCCCAGTTGTTGACTCGGCCTCTCTTCACCGCCGCCAGATACAGATCCACCGCTTGTTTGCGGGCTTTCTCATCCATGGCGCGAGGCTTGGACGCGGCGGCGAAGTGGGCGTTCAGGATGAACAGCGCGGCCAGACGTTCCTCGTGAAAGGGGCTGTCGAGCAGTTCGTCGATCTGCGAAAGCGGCAGCGTCGCAAACCTTTTCGCCACACCTCTGGTAGCGGGCACGCGAATGCCGAGGAAGATGTCGCCCTCGCCGTATTCGCCGGGACCGGTTTTGAAGAAGCCTTGCTGATGATGGGCGTCAGTGGGGTTCGCCAGGTCGGCGAGAGCCTTGCGCACCTGTGTAGCCGTAGGATTTTCGGACACAATGCGCCCCTTCGGGTTCAACTCGGCAGGGCGCCGAGAAGTCTTCCTGATTCGAAAGTCGCCGCACCGGACGGCAATTCGCCCGGCCTGCCACTGGTGCGCACGGTGACGGTGCCGGTGCCCGTGGTGGGGCGGCCCAGTTCGTCCATCTTGCGCACGGTTTGGGCGGCGACGGCCTCCGCGCTGTCGAACAGGCGGACGCCGTCGGGCAGGGCCTCGACGATGGCGTCGATGACCAGCGGATAGTGGGTGCAGCCGAGGACCACGCCTTCGACGTCCGCGGGGGTGCGGGCGGCGGAGTCGGCGATCGACGCGCGGATCGCCGCCACATCGCCGCGGTCGATGGCGTCGGCCAGGCCGTGGCAGGCGACGCCGACCACGTCGGCGTCACCGCCGAAGCGGGCGATCAGATCGGCTTGATAGGGGCTGTCCGTGGTGGTCGCGGTCGCCCACACCGCCACCGACCGGCACTGGGCCGCGGCCGGCTTGATCGCGGGCACGGTACCGATCACCGGCACCGACTCCCCGACTGCGGCCCGCGCGTACTCCAGCGACGTGACGCTTGCGGTATTGCACGGCAGCACGATCACCTCGGCGCCGAGTTCGACCGCCTGCCGTGCCGTGGCGACCACCCGGTCGACCACCCACTGCTCGGGCTTGGGCCCCCACGGTGCGTTGTCGGGGTCGAGCATCAGCAGCAGATCGACATCGGGTCGCAGCTTGCGCAACCACGCAGCAGTAGGCAGCAGGCCGAGGCCGGAATCGATGAGCGCGACGATCACAGTGTCCACCGTATTACAGGGCCACACCGTGACCACCATTCGCGCTGTTGGTCAGATGATCACCAGGCTGTGAGGGATTTTCGCTCTCGCGCGATGTTTGCGTGAAAGCCTGGTGATCACTTGACCATCAGCTGATCGCGGACAGCAGGTCGGCGACCGGGGTGGGGGTGGCCAGTTTGGCGCGCAATTTCATCACCTGGGCGGTCATGCCCGCGCCGATGACGGCGGTGAGGATGCCGTCGCGGGAGTAGTAGGCGAGGAATTTGCGGCCGTCGTCGGTGACGATGGTGACGTCGTCGGCGGCGGAGGGGGTGCCCAGCGCCTGGATCTTCACGTCGTACTGGTCGCTCCAGAAGTACGGGACCCGGGTCATGGTCGGGGGTGCGCCGCCGAACAGGGCCGTGACCACCAGTTTCGCCTGCTCGCCCGCGCTGCTCCAATGTTCCACGCGCTTGCGGGTGCCGTCGTGCTGCCAGGCGGCCACGTCGCCGACGGCCCAGACGGCGTCGGCGTTCGTCCGACCCACCTCGTCGGCGATCACGCCACCACCATCGGCCTTCTCGGCCAGTTCGATGCCCGAGTCGGCGAGGAAGTCCGTGACCGGGACCGAACCGACACCGACCACGACCAGGTCGGCGTCGATCTCGGTGCCGTCGGTGAGCACGGCGCCGCACACGCGGCCCGCATCGTCGGCGCGCAGGGTGTCGACGCCGACGCCGCAGCGCAGATCGACCCCTTCGTCGCCGTGCATGCGCGCGACCAGGCCGCCGATCTGCTCACCGAGGACCGCGGCCAGCGGGGTCGGCTGGGGTTCCACCAGGGTGACCTCGACTCCGGCGGCCCGGAAGCTGGCGGCCAGTTCACAACCGATGAAACCGGCACCGATGATCACCGCACGGTTCGCGCCGACCAACTCGGCGCGCAGGGTTTCGGCGTCCTCGTGCGCACGCAGCACGTGCACACCCGCCACCTCCGACAGGCCGGGGATTCGCCGCGGCCGCAGACCGGTCGCGATGATCAGCTGGTCGTACTCGACAGTGCTGCCATCGGCGAGGGTGATCGCGCGCGCGGCGGTATCCACCCCGGTCACCGCGGTACCGAGACGAAGCTCGATGTTCTTGTCCGCGTAGAACTCCGGCGGACGCAGCGCCGTGTCATCGGTCTCCCCGCGCACGAACTGCTTCGACAACGGCGGCCGATCATAAGGCGGCCGCGTCTCGTCCCCGAGCAACACCACCCGACCCTCATACCCGGCCCGACGCAGTTCCTCCGCCGTCCGCAGGCCTGCCAGCCCTGCTCCGACGATCACGATGGGCGCACTCATATGTGTCCTCTCGGCCCGCGCGGTCACCGACCGCACCATGCCATGCTCTGCTGTGTCGCGGACCACTACGGCCCTAGATGTTTGTACCAGTGCAACGGCCCAGCTGTGCTGCCCACCTCGTAACCAGACGCCGCGACCACCGAGCCATCGACCGCCTCAGATGCAGATTCCGGGTCAGACAGATTCAACGAGGTCGGTGACATCCGGATGTGTGGCAACCAGGCCTTTGTCGAAGGTAACCAACCGTCCCCGATTCGACCGCGCCAGCGCGGCTAGATACGCGTCGGTCACCTGACGATGCACGATGACGCTTCCCATCTCGACTCCCGCAAACGGAATCGAATCCGGCCAGAATTCGTGCCGCTCGTGCCGCGAAAGACCTTCGAGGGCCTTCAACGCGGCACCGGAAGTCTGCCCTTCACGCAGAAGTAGCCGCAAGAGACTGCCTTCAGTGATCGGACAGGTTGCGAACTTGACCGACGACCCTGCGAACCATTCCTCGGCTGCATCATGATGCGAGTGATCGGTAACGACCAGCGCGATCAGCACATTGGCATCGAGCAGCGCAGTCACTCATCCTCCAGCGAACGAACGTCCTCCGAGGTGACAACCTTCCCCAGCGTGATCGTCGGGAGCCCGGTCCGCTCACTCTCGGACACAACACCTTGGCAACCCTGACCACCCTGGTTGAGACCACGACGCACGAGGAGCGCGACAGTCTGATTGAAGCTGCGGCGCGTGTCGCGCGCGATGGCCATGGCCTGAGCATGCAGGTCGTCGGGGAGATCGATCGTAGTGCGCATAACAACGAGACTAGCATCACTCGCATCATGATGCTAGGTATCGAGTATCGCCCAGGTGCTCACGGCGAGCCTCGTCCGACTCAGCCGATCCTGGCTCGACCGGCTCGCGCTGCGGACTCACGCGCAGGATGCGGATGGCGGTCAGGCCGAGGGCGGTGCCAGTCGTCGGTCCCTCGGCTGGTCAGAGACGAACCGGAGCAACCCCACGCTCGGGTTCTCACGCTACTCACCTCCCTCGGCGACACGATGCCCGCCGTGATCCTCGGGCGCCGTGGTGATGTGCTCGCCTGGAATCGGGCCGGGCACGCGTTGGTCGCCGAGCACCTCGATTTCAGCGCACCCGAGGACCCCGCCCATCGTCCGCGCAACAACTTCCGGCCGTAGTCGAGGAATAGACCGACCGGTGGCGCCGCACTGGCGACGCCACCGGTTTCGATCAGCTACCCGCGATGATCGCCCCTGCCGCACCCGGCGGGACGGGGGCGTAGGAATCGAACACCATCGAATAGTTCGCTCGGCCACGGGTTTTCGAGCGCAGGTCCCCGATGTAGCCGAACATCTCCTGGAGGGGGGTCAGCGCGCGGATGACATGCGCGCCACCCCGTTCCGTGAGCTCGGTGACCCGGCCGCGGCGGGCGTTGAGGTCACCGATCACCTCGCCGACGTACTCCTCCGGCGTGACGACCTCGACGGCCATCACCGGTTCGAGCAGCACCGGCTTCGCCTTCGCGATCGCCGCGCGCACCGCCGCCGCGCCCGCCAGACGGAACGCCAGTTCCGACGAATCCTGCACGTGAGCGGCGCCGTCGAGCAGCGTCACCTTCACGTTCACCAGGGGGAAGCCGGCGAGCGTGCCGACGCGCAGCGCGTCCTGCGCGCCCGCGTCCACCGGCGGGATGTACTCCCGTGGCACACGTCCGCCGGTGACCCGGCTCTCGAACTCGTAGATCGCGTCGTCATCGGCCACGTGCGGTTCCAGCGCGATCACCACCTTGGCGAACTGCCCGTGCCCACCCTGCTGCTTGCGGTGGGTGTATTCGAACAGATCGACTGCGGCGGTGATGGTTTCGCGGTAGGCCACGCGGGGGGCGCCGATGTCGGCGTCGACCCGGAACTCGCGTTTCATCCGGTCGACCAGGATCTCCAGATGCAGTTCGCCCATGCCGCCGATGACCGTCTGGCCGGTTTCGGCGTCGACGTGCACGGTGAACGTCGGGTCCTCGTCGGCCAGGCGGGCCAGGGCGGTGCCCAGCTTGTCCTGGTCGGCTCGGGTCCTCGGTTCGATCGAGACGGCGAGTACGGGGTCGGGGAACGTCATCGACTCCAGCACGACGGGGGCTTCCCGGTCGCACAGGGTGTCGCCGGTTCCCGTCGCCTTCAGGCCGATCACGGCACAGATCTGCCCGGCCTGCACCCGCTCGACGGCGATCTCGGTGCTCGAATGCATCTGGAACAGCTTGCCGAGGCGCTCCTTTCGTCCATTGGTCGAATTCAGTACGGTCGCACCGGGTTCGGCGGTACCGGAGTACACCCGCAGGTACACGAGCTTGCCGAAGAACGGGTGCAGCGCGACCTTGAACGCCAGGGCCGCGAACGGCTCGGCGATCTCGGGCGCGCGGTGGATGTGCTCGCCCTCCGGCGAGAATCCGTGCACGGCAACGACATCCAACGGCGACGGCAGGTAGTCGACGACGGCGTCCAGCAGCGGTTGCACGCCGATGTTCGCCAGTGCCGAGCCGCACAGGACCGGGTAGGCCTGTGCGTCGATCGTCATCCGCCGGATGGCGGCCTTCAGCATGTCGGTGGTGATCGGCTTACCCGCGAGGTAGCGCTCCAGCACGTCCTCGTCGGCTTCGGCGACCGCCGCCTCCAGCGCCTCGCGATGCTGGAAGGCCTTGGCACGCAGGTCTTCCGGTATCTCGATGGTCTCGAAGTGGGTGCCACGGTCGGTGTCGCCACGCCACACCTTCGCGGTCATCTCGACCAGGTCGATGATCCCCTCGAACTCACGCTCGGCACCGATCGGCAGCTGAATCACCAACGGGCGCACCCGGAGTCGCTCCGCGATGGTCCGCACGGTGAACGCGAAATCGGCACCGAGCTTGTCCATCTTGTTCACGAAACAGACGCGCGGGACGCCGTACTTGTCGGCTTGACGCCACACCTGCTCCGATTGCGGCTCCACGCCCTCCTTGGCATCGAACACCGCGACCGCACCGTCGAGCACCCGCAGCGAACGCTCCACCTCGACGGTGAAGTCGACGTGGCCGGGGGTGTCGAGGATGGTGATCTGGTGCTCGTTCCACCAGCAGGTGGTCGCTGCGGCCGCGATGGTGATGCCGTGCTCACGCTCCTGGATCATCCGGTCCATCACGGCGGTGCCGTCGTGCACCTCACCGAGGGTGCGGGTGACGCCGGTGTAGAACAGGATTCGTTCGGTGGTGGTGGTCTTGCCCGCGTCGATGTGGGCGGCGATGCCGATATTGCGTATTCGGGCGAGATCGATTCTGGTCATGGGAATCCCCCAGGCTGGTTCTGGTCGATGGATCGACGCTCGCCTGTCGGGCGTTCCGGGAACGGCACGGGCGTCGGATCACGCGGCGCCGCACCGGCGCCTCATGACCCGATGCGAACTAGAACCGCGGCTGCGGAAGTGCTGTAACCATGGGTCAAGTTCTACGCGACCGAATGCTGTCTGTCGACAGGTTTTTCGCGCTCCGGGCATAAACGCGCGCACATCACAGTTCGTCCCAACGAGCAGCCCCGCCACCCCAAGGAGCCCACCGATGCCCGAAACCCCCCTCGACCTGCACGCCCTCATCGCCGACTCCCGCCTCGGCATCCTCGCCACCATCAAATCCGACGGCCGCCCCCAACTCTCCCCCGTCACCCCGTACTACGACCGCGCCGCCGGCATCATCTACGTCTCCATGACCGAAGGCCGCGCCAAAACCATCAACCTGCGCCGCGACCCCCGCGCCGCCCTCGAAGTCACCAGCCCCGACGGCTGGTCCTGGGCCACCGCCGAAGGCACCGCCACCTTGACCGGCCCCGGCACCGACCCGAACGGTCTGGAAGTCGAGGCACTGGTCGACTACTACCGCGCAGCCGCAGGCGAACACCCCGACTGGAACGAGTACCGCGAGGTCATGGTCGCAGACCGCCGCGTACTCATGGCACTGTCCGTGGAGCACGTCTACGGGGCCAGGATTCGCTGATCCTGCTGTCCGCCAACGGCTCTCAGCGCTTTGCCAAAGATCCTCGGTAGTTTGGCGAGCAGCACATTCGTTCTTCAGCAGGCAGGAGAAGCCGTTGATTCAGGAATCGTTGTTGCGTCGGGGATTGCGGGGGATGAACGCCGGGGTGGTGGCGTTGGCTGAGGCTCCTGTCGTCGGGAAGTTCCTGGGTAAGTCGTTCGCGCAGATCAGTTATGTGGGTCGGCGTTCCGGGCGGACGTTCACCACGCCGGTGAACTATCGGCGTTCGGGCGAGGAGTACGTCATCGGGGTTGCGATGCCCGACAAGAAGAAGTGGTGGCGCAACTTTCTCGACGAGGGTGGCCCGGTCACCCTGCGCATCGGCGGCGTCGACCATGCCGGCCACGCGGTTGCCCATCGGGATGCCAAGGGACGGGTCACCGTCCGCGTGCGGCTCGCCGCGGCCGACTGACCCTCGGTGGAAACGCCGAACGGCGCCGCTCCCGGGGGAGCGGCGCCGTTCAGGTTGTGCAGTGGGTCTTACAGACTCACTTGATGATCTTCGTGACGCGACCGGCACCGACGGTGCGGCCACCTTCGCGGATCGCGAAGCGCAGGCCTTCGTCCATGGCGACCGGCTGGATGAGCTTGACGGTCATCTCGGTGTTGTCGCCGGGCATGACCATCTCGGTGCCCTCGGGGAGGGTAACGACGCCGGTCACGTCCGTGGTACGGAAGTAGAACTGCGGGCGGTAGTTGTTGAAGAACGGGGTGTGGCGGCCGCCCTCGTCCTTCGACAGGATGTACGCCTGGCCCTCGAACTCCGTGTGGGGAGTCGTGGTGCCCGGCTTGACGACAACCTGGCCACGCTCGACATCTTCACGCTTGATGCCACGAACCAGCAGGCCGACGTTGTCGCCCGCCTGGCCCTGGTCGAGCAGCTTGCGGAACATCTCGATGCCCGTGACGGTGGTCTTGGTCGACTTCTCCTTGATGCCGACGATTTCCACCTCCTCGTTCACGTTGACGATGCCGCGCTCGATACGACCGGTGACGACGGTGCCACGACCGGTGATCGTGAACACATCCTCGACGGGCATCAGGAACGGGAGTTCGGTCTCGCGGACCGGCTCCGGGATCGAGTCGTCGACGGCCTGCATGAGCTCGACGATGGACTCGGCCCACTTCTCGTCGCCCTCGAGGGCCTTCAGGCCGGAGACGCGCACGACCGGCGCATCCTCGTCGAATTCCTGCGAGGCCAGCAGTTCGCGGACCTCCATCTCGACGAGCTCGAGGATTTCCTCGTCCTCGACCATGTCGGACTTGTTCAGCGCGACCAGGATGTAAGGCACGCCGACCTGACGGGCGAGCAGCACGTGCTCGCGAGTCTGCGGCATCGGGCCATCGGTGGCCGCGACGACCAGGATGGCGCCGTCCATCTGGGCCGCACCGGTGATCATGTTCTTGATGTAGTCCGCGTGGCCCGGGGCGTCGACGTGCGCGTAGTGGCGCTTGTCGGTCTGGTACTCGACGTGGGAGATGTTGATCGTGATACCACGAGCCTTCTCCTCCGGCGCCTTGTCGATCTGATCGAACGCGAACGCGGCGTTCAGATCCGGGAACTTGTCAGCCAGCACCTTGGTGATCGCTGCAGTCAGCGTGGTCTTGCCATGGTCGACGTGACCAATGGTGCCGATGTTGACGTGCGGCTTCGTCCGCTCGAACTTCGCCTTCGCCACTTTGGGTCCTCCTGGACTTGTTGGTGCGTGCATTTGCAGCAGTGCGTGTGTCATCCCCACTGGGGGTGGGGATCGGGGTTTTTATAAGACTGGCGAGCCCTTGCGGTCCAGTGTGCCACTGGACCGCAAGAGGGTTTTATTCGCCGGTCGCCTTGGCGATGATCTCCTTGGACACATTGGCCGGAACCTCTGCGTAGGAGTCGAACACCATGGAGTAGTTCGCGCGACCCTGGGTCCGAGACCGCAGGTCACCGATGTAGCCGAACATCTCCGAGAGCGGAACCAGCGCCTTGACGACACGGGCACCACTGCGTTCCTCCATGGCCTGGATCTGGCCACGGCGGGAGTTCAGGTCGCCGATCACGTCGCCCATGTAATCCTCGGGCGTGATGACCTCGACCGCCATGAGCGGCTCGAGGATCACCGGACCGGCCTTGCGGGCCGCTTCCTTCAGCGCCGCGGAACCGGCGATCTTGAACGCCATTTCCGAGGAGTCGACGTCGTGGTACGCGCCGTCGAGCAGGCTCATCTTCAGGTTCACCAGCGGGTAGCCGGCGAGCACGCCGTACTGCATGGCATCCTGGGCGCCCGCGTCGACAGACGGGATGTACTCACGGGGCACGCGACCGCCGGAGACCTTGTTCTCGAACTCGTAAGCCGCACCGTCTTCGCCGATGAACGGCTCCAAGGCGATGATGACCTTCGCGAACTGGCCCGAGCCACCCGTCTGCTTCTTGTGGGTGTACTCGTGCTTTTCGACCTTCTTGGTGATGGTCTCGCGGTAGGCCACCTGCGGCTTGCCGACGTTGGCCTCGACCTTGAACTCGCGACGCATACGGTCGACGAGGATGTCGAGGTGGAGCTCGCCCATGCCGCCGATGACGGTCTGGCCGGTCTCCTGGTCCAACTTGACCGAGAACGTCGGGTCTTCGCGGGCCAGCTTCTGGATCGCGGTGCCGAGCTTTTCCTGGTCGGACTTGGTCTTGGGCTCGATCGAGACCTCGATGACCGGGTCCGGGAACGTCATCGACTCGAGGACGACCTGGTTCTGCGCGTCGGACAGGGTGTCACCGGTGGTGGTGTCCTTCAGGCCGATGACCGCGTAGATGTGGCCGGCCGAAGCCGTCGCGACCGGCATCTCCTTGTTGGAGTGCATCTGGAACAGCTTGCCCAGACGCTCCTTCTTGCCCTTGGTCGAGTTCACGACCTGGGCGCCGGAGGCAACCTGACCCGAGTACACGCGCACGTAGGTGAGCTCACCGAAGAACGGGTGCACCGCGATCTTGAACGCCAGAGCCGCGAACGGCTCGTCGACGTTGGGCTTGCGGGTGACCAGCTCTTCTTCCTTGTTGGGCACGTGGCCGGTGGTGGCCTCGACGTCCAGCGGGGAAGGAAGGTAGTCGATGACCGCGTCGAGCATGGGCTGAACGCCCTTGTTCTTGAACGCGGAACCGCACAGCACCGGGTACAGCTCGGAGTTGACGGTCATCTTGCGAATCGCGCCCTTGACCTCTTCGATGGTGAGGTCCTCGCCACCGAAGAACTTCTCGAGCAGTGCCTCATCGGACTCGGCGACGGTCTCGAGCAGTTCCTGACGGTACTGCGCGGCCTTCTCCTTGAGGTCCTCAGGGATCTCGACGACCTCGTACTCTTCGCCGAGCTTGGTCTCGCCCTTCCAGACCTTGGCATTGTTCTCGACCAGGTCGACGATGCCCTCGAAATCGTTCTCGGCACCGATCGGCAGCTGGATGACCAGCGGACGAGCGCCGAGGCGATCCTTGATGGTCTGCACGGTGAAGTAGAAATCCGCACCGAGCTTGTCCATCTTGTTCACGAAGCAGATACGCGGCACGTCGTACTTGTCGGCCTGACGCCACACCTGCTCGGACTGGGGCTCGACACCCTCTTTGCCGTCGAACACCGCGACAGCGCCGTCGAGGACACGGAGCGAACGCTCCACCTCGACGGTGAAGTCGACGTGCCCGGGGGTGTCGATGATGTTGATCTGGTTGTCTTTCCAGAAGCAAGTGGTAGCCGCGGAGGTGATGGTGATACCACGCTCCTGCTCCTGCTCCATCCAGTCCATCGTGGCCGCGCCGTCGTGAACTTCACCGATCTTGTACGTGATACCGGTGTAGAACAGGATGCGTTCGGTCGTGGTGGTCTTGCCCGCATCGATGTGGGCCATGATGCCGATGTTGCGGACCTTGTTCAGGTCGGTGAGCACGTCCTGTGCCACGAAATTCTCCCTTGTGCAGTGACGGGCCGGACAATCACCAGCGGTAGTGCGCGAAGGCCCGGTTCGACTCGGCCATCTTGTGGGTGTCCTCGCGACGCTTCACAGCGGCACCGAGGCCGTTGCTGGCATCGAGAAGCTCGTTGGCCAGACGCTCGACCATGGTCTTCTCGCGACGGGCGCGGGAGTAGCTGACCAGCCAGCGCAGCGCCAGGGTGTTGGCGCGGCCCGGACGGACCTCGACCGGCACCTGGTAGGTGGCGCCACCGACACGACGGGGCTTCACCTCGAGGGCGGGCTTGACGTTGTCCAGCGCACGCTTGAGGGTGACGACCGGATCGGTACCGGTCTTCTCACGCGCCTGCTCGAGTGCACCGTAAACGATACGCTCGGCGGTCGACTTCTTGCCGTCCATGAGGATCTTGTTCACCAGCTGAGTGACCAGCGGGGACCCGTAGACCGGGTCGTTGATCAGCGGACGCTTGGGTGCGGGGCCCTTGCGTGGCATATCAGCTCTTCTCCTTCTTGGCGCCGTACTTGCTGCGGGCCTGCTTGCGGTTCTTCACGCCCTGGGTATCGAGCGAACCGCGGATGATCTTGTAACGCACACCCGGAAGGTCCTTCACACGACCGCCGCGCACGAGCACCATGGAGTGCTCCTGCAGGTTGTGGCCTTCACCGGGGATGTAAGCCGTGACCTCGATCGCAGTGGTCAGGCGAACACGCGCGACCTTACGCAGCGCGGAGTTCGGCTTCTTGGGGGTGGTGGTGTACACGCGAGTGCACACACCGCGACGCTGCGGGCTCTCCTTGAGGGCCGCAGTCTTGGTCTTGGTGACCTTGTCGCGGCGACCCTTGCGGACCAGCTGGTTGATGGTTGGCATAGACCGGCTTTCCTTATTGGTAATTGCGCTTGATGTGCAGTGTCTAGCAGTTCATCGAGCTTTCACTCGCACGTCAGACCACGTTTCCGTTAACCCGTGGTCGGGCGTGTCGCCGTGGCGCTCAGTACCTTTTTCAAGGCACGGTGGAACGGTCCGGCCGCTTTCGCTGGCCTACGTTCACGCACGAACTTGCCCGCAGTAATCCGGGCACAGGGATCTACGATACCCGCGTGGCCGATTCGGGGTCAAAGCGGGGGGACCTGTCAAGCGTTCTACCGGGCAAGATCCAGGGTCAGCTCGACCAATTTCGCGGCCGCGGCGCACGGATCGGGGTGTGCGGAGCCGGGTCGGTAGTTGATCCACCAGCCCACCACCCCGACATCGGCGGCCGGGGCGGTGACGCCGCAGGAGTCGTTGTCGCCGGGTCTGCGCACCTGTAGGGCCCTGCGGCCCTGCACGGTGATGTCGCCGGAGTCGTAGCCCAACTTGTCGTTGGTGGTCTTCTCGTTGTTCAGCGTACCCATCTCGTACCAGTTCAGCGTGGCCATGGCCGGGCCGCCGGGGGCGTCCTCGATATCCCACATGCACACGGCGCCGCTGAACGACCCGTCCACACTCTTGGCGTTGCCGACGATCTCGCCGATCTTGTCGTTGGCGACCACTTCGCATTCGCGCAGCAGTTTGTCGAAGTCGGTGTCGATGATCTCGCCGCCGCCGCCCTCCCCCATCGCTCGGGGGTTGCCGTCGATCTTCTGCCCGCAGCCGGCCAACGCGGCGGTGAGGATCAGCGCGACCGCGGCGATCCTGCCCGCCCTCACCGCAACCGTCCTACGGTCAGCTCGGCCAGTTTCCTGGTCCGGTCGCACGGGTTGCCGCCCAGGGCGAACAGGCCCGTGGACATCGACCATTCGAAGAAGTCGTCGTCCAGCTGCACGGCCAGGTCGCACACGGTGCCGCCCGGGTCCAGCGCCATGAAACCCGGACGTCCTGCCACGTCGATGGTTTCCGGCTCGCGCCCCACGCTGGACACCCAGGCCTTCTCGCGCGCGATCGGGCTGCCCCGGTAGGACGCGAAAGTGATACTGGGCGGGGACATTCCGGCCGCCTCCCAGTTGCACCCGGTGGCGTTCTTGAACACTCGCGCGATCTGACTCAGGCCCGCCAGCGTGCGCACTTCGTCATCGGTGACATGGCCGCACTCACCCACGAACGGGCCCAGTGAGGCGACCTTCGGTGGTGGTCGGCGTGGTCCTGTCGGCGTATCGGAGTCGCCCCCCGATCCGCACGACGTCAGCATGACGACCAGGGTCATGCCACAGATGATCGCCGAGGGGATCCGCATGCCATGAACTCTAATGGTTCACCGCACGGCCTCACAGATTGCCGCGAGCCTCCTGTTCGCGTTCGATCGCCTGAAAAAGGGCCTTGAAGTTGCCTTTTCCGAAACCGAGTGAGCCGTGTCGCTCGATGAGTTCGAAGAACACGGTGGGGCGATCGACCAGCGGGCGGGTGAAGATCTGCAGCAGGTAGCCGTCTTCGTCGCGGTCGACCAGGATGCCACGGCGTTGCAGTTCGTCCACGGGCACGCGCACCGCGCCGATGCGGGCGCGCAATTCCGGGTCCTCGTAATAGGTGTCGGGAGTTTGCAGGAATTCCACGCCTTGCGCGCGCAGGGCGTCGACGGTTTCGAGGATGTCGCCGGTGGCCAGCGCGATGTGCTGCACGCCGGGGCCGCGGTAGAACTCGAGGTACTCGTCGATCTGCGAACGCTTGCGGCCCGCCGCGGGTTCGTTGAGCGGGAACTTCACGCGGTGGTTGCCGTTGGCCACGACCTTGCTCATCAGCGCGGAGTACTCGGTGGCGATGTCGTCGCCGACGAATTCGGCCATGTTCGTGAAACCCATGACGCCGCGGTAGAAGTCGACCCAGCGGTCCATCATGCCCAGTTCCACATTGCCGACCACGTGGTCGATCGCCTGGAACACCCGCTTGCTCGGCTCGCGGGTGGAGGTGCGCGCGATATAGCCGGGCAGATACGGCCCGACGTAGCCGGAGCGGTCGATCAGGGTGTGTCGGGTTTCGCCGTAGGTGGCGATGGCGGCCGACCGCACGGTGCCGAATTCGTCTGTCTCGTCGTGGGGTTCGACCAGGACGGTGGCGCCGTGGTCGCGGGCCCAGGCGATGCAGCGGTCCACATCGGGGACCTCGAGGGCGATGTCGACGATGCCGTCGCCGTGCCGGTCGTGGTGCTGCACGAGCGGGCTGTCGGGGTCGACGGCACCGGTGATCACGAACCGCGCGCCCCCACTGCGCAGCACGAACGCCTTGTGGTCGCGGTTGCCGGTCTCGGGTCCCGAGTACGCCTCGAGGCGCATCCCGAACGCGGACTGGAGGAAGTGGGCGCTCTGGGTCGCGTTGCCCACGACCCACACCAGGGCGTCCCACCCGATCACCGGAAACGGATCGACGCTGTCGTCGTGCTCGATCAGCCCGACGAGCTGCTGCTCAATGGTCATGACCAAGGAGAACGCGTCGCGGTGTAGCTGAGCAACTACTTCATGTGCGCCTGAACAGGCTGGCATAAGAAGCCACCGGAATCGGGCAGATGGTGGACAATTTGAATAGCAACCGGACCCGGAGGTCAGCACATGCGCACGCCCGCGAAATTGGACGAACTGGACCTGGCGATCCTCACCGCGATGCACCAGTTTCAGAAGGCCGGGATTCTCGAGCTGTCCCGGCGCACGAAGGTGGCGCGCGCGACGGTGCAGGCGCGGATCAACCGGATGGAGGAATCGGGGGTGATCGCGTCCTACGACCCCCATATCGACGTCACCGCAGCGGGTTTCGATGTGCAGGCGTTCGTGACATTGGAGATCGCGCAGGGGGCGCTGGACACGGTGAGTGCGGAACTCACGGCGATTCCGGGGGTGATCGAGGCGTACGCGACGACGGGCTCCGGGGATGTGCTGTGTCGCATCGGGGCGGATTCACATGCTGGGTTGCAGGCGGTGTTGTTGAGTATCGATTCGACCGGGTCGGTGGTGCGGTCGCACAGCGTGGTGGTGCTGTCGACGGTGGTGGCGCGGCGGACTATGCCGTTGCTGCACACGTTGACCCCGGCCGGGACGGCGAAAGCGCCCGCCTATCGGGATCAGCGCTGAGCGAGCCAGCGCTTGCGCGGTGCCGAGAAGCGATGGCCCCAGCCGTGTACCCCTGAGTGGGCGCTCACTGCCGGGCGAGGCGGGTCAGCAAGCCCTGGACGTGGGCTTCCGCGGCCGCGCGGGCCGAGTCGGCATGGCCGGATTCGAGGGCTTCGACGATGCGGCGGTGTTCGCGCAGGGCTACGCGGCGGTTGCGGGCGGAGCACCACAGGTCGCCGCGGTAGAGGTGGGCTTGGGCTTCCAGGCGGGCCAGTTCGTCGACCACGCAGGCGTTGCCGGAGGCGTCGCGGATGAAGGTGTGGAATTCCAGGTCGAGTTGGGCGTCGCGGGTGGCGTCGGTGGCATCGTCGAGATTGGCTTCCTGAGCGGCGATGATGCCGGTCAGTTTGTCCAGGTCGGCTTCGGTGAGGCGGGTGGCCGCGGCGGCTGCGGCGAGACCGTCGAGGGCGGCGCGGACCGCGAGGACATCGCGGATGCGCTCGTCGTCGACGGCGGCCACCTTGGCGCCCGCGTGCGGTGCGCTCACTGCCAGACCCTCGTAGATCAGCTGCTGTACCGCTTCGCGGACGGGACTGCGACTGACCCCGAGCTTGGTCGCCAGCGCCGGCACGCTCAGCGATTGGCCCGGGGTCAGTTCGCCGGACAGGACCATCTGCCTGATCTGCCGATGGACAGACTGGCCGAGCAGCGAAGAGGTGCTGTCTTCGGTCATCGCAGGTGGTCCTTTCCGTTGGGTGTTGCGGTGATTATCCCTGTGGCCGGTAGTTCGCCTGCACCCGCTGAGTCAGGAAGTCCGCGGCGGTGACGGGCGGGTACTTGCCTTCCGGGCCCTGGATGATCGCGTCGCGGTCGGCCTGCGCGAAATAGGCGATGCTGTAGCGCTCACCCTGGTATTCGCCTTCGCCGGGGCTGCGCACGCGGTGGAAGTTCGACGGCAGCAGGTCGTCACTCCACCGGGTGAGCATGTCACCGATATTGCAGGTGATCAGGCTCGACGACGGCGTGATCGACGTCCACTCCTGCTCTTCCATCTCCTTGCCGGGGCACACCTGCAGCCCACCCTGACCGTCACGCTGGAAAAGCAGTGTGAGGCAGTCGAAGTCGGTATGGGCACCGGCACGCCAGCGTCCGGGCACGCCGCGCAGTTCTTCGGGAACGGCGAAGTAGTGCAGCAGTCGCAGCGCGCTCTGGTAGTTCTCGGAGCCGGGATCGTGTGCGGCAGTGAAGTATTCGCGTTCGAAGCCGAGACGGTCGGCGAAGCAGGACAGCACCCGCATCGCCACTTCCCAGGCCTTGTTCTCGAAATCCAGTACCCGCGAACGGAATCCGGGCAGCTCGGCGTCGGTCGGCCACAGGTTGGCCATGTGCGGCCGGGTGACCTGGTAGGACTCCTTCTGATCCGGCACGCCGATGGACGGGCGCACCTGGCTCAGACTCTCCCACCCGGCGTTGTTCTTCTTGACCAGCGGGTACTGGCCCTTGACCTCTTCGGGCAGTGCAAAGAAATCGGCTGTGGTGCCGAACATCTCGTCGATCAGGTGCTGCTCGATGCCGTGGCCCGACAGCTGGAAGAAGCCGATCTCGGTGGCGGCGGCCCACAGCTCTTCGGTGATCTGCGCGCGGCGATTGTCGAAGTCGGACAGGTCGATGACGCGGATCTCGCGGTCGGTGGTTTCCCTACCGAGCCCGCCCATCTGCTTCTCGCGCGAGACTTCGGACATGTCGTAACTGGTGGTCATGGGGTGTCTCCTTAGCCGGTGACGGAAATGGCGGGGTCGAGGAATTCCTTGGTGACCAGGTCCTTGGCGGTCAGGCCAGTGGGCACGTTCGCGCCGCCCGCTCGCAGGATGGGGCCGAATTCGTCGATGATGCGTTGGATGCGGGCCTCGTCGAAGCTGCCGAGCACGCCGTCGGTGTCGTTGCCGATCAGGCCGCCGTCGATCAGGGCCTTGGAACCGAATTCGGCCAGCTCGATGCTGTACGGGTTGAGCTTGGGGTTCTGCTCGACCACGTCGACGACGACCTCGTTGACGTGCTTGGGGTCGGCCTTGAACGAGGCGGTGGCCTGCTGGATCATCGGCACCAGCTTCTGCAGGCACGGGCGCAGTTCGGCGAGCTTGTCGGCGCGCACATTCACGGTGCGGGCGTAACCCTCGTAGCCGACGTCCTTGAGCATCTGGTAGCCGACGGGCTTGTTCCAGGCGCGCACTTCGTGCTCGTAGGTGAACGGTTCAGCGTTGGCGAAACCCTGCTGGGCGAAGGACGGATCGGTGACGAAACGCGAGGGCGAGTTGTCGTAGGAGGCGTCGATCTGCTCGCGCTGCACCAGGCCGCGCGCGATCAACCACTCCGGGTACAGCTGCCCCTTCGACACCACCACCGGCTTGCCGGACTTGCCGATATCGGCGATGCCCTTCCAGTCGGGGTTGGTCTTGGGGTCCCACATCAGCATCTGCGGGCTGTTGCGCAGCAGTGTGGTGACCGCGACGATCGGCTGCTTACCGGCCGCGGAGATGGCGTGCTCGGAATGCGCGAGACCCAGCGTGATGCTGGAGTCGACATACATCTGCGAGGGCACGGTCTGGAAGCCGATGGCGGGGCCGCCCGCGCGGATCTCCAGCTTCACGCCGGTGTCCTTGCCGTTGGCCACCAGCGGGCCGGTGATCTTGTTGTTGTCGGCGTCGACGGTGTAGCCGGGGCCCAGCAGTCCGAAGATCGGGCCGGAGTCCGTTTCGGGCGCCCACTGCAGCTGCACGACCACCGTGGCGGGGCAGGCACCGGCGAGCTGCTGTTCGGCGGGGGCCGGTTCCAGCGCGACGGCGGGGGCGTTCGAGGTGTCGTCGGAACAGGCGGACGCGGTGCCGGCCAGCAGCACAGCAAGCGCGGCAATACCGATGCGACGCAAGGGAACTGTCTTCATGATGGTCCTTAGTGAGCAGAGTTGTGCCAGCGGCCGACGCTGACCTTCTGGATGACGGTGAACACGGTGAACACGAGCACACCGAACAGGGCGGCCAGCAGCAGCGCACCGATCAGATCCTCGGATTGCAGGCGGGCGCGGTAGGTGTCTAGCAGGGTGCCGATGCCGGGTTTGCCCTGTGCGAAGAACATGTCGCCGATGATGGCGCCGGTGACGGAAAGTCCTGCGGCGGTGCGCAATCCGGTCAGGGTCGAGGGCAGCGCGGCGGGCAGTTGCAGCGACCAGAGGCGACGCAGGCGACCCGCTCGGCCGAGGGTGAACAGTTCTTGGAGGTTGCCGTCGACGGATTTGATGCCGAACAGGGTCATCGCGATGATCGGGTGGATCGCGATCAGCACGCACACGGTGGTGCGGGCGGCGAAGCCGTAGCCCAGCCACAAGCCGATCAGCGGAACTACAGCGAGGACCGGGATCGCCTGCAGCACCACCGCATACGGGTAGACGACATTCTCGATCGGCTTCGCCTGGCTCATCAGCACCGCGATCGCCACACCCAGCACCGCCGAGATCAGCAGGCCGGTGATCGCGACCTTGGCGGTGACACCCAGCGCTTCGAGCATCACCTCGAGCTTCTTCGGGTCACCCAGCGATTCGCTGAACACCACGTGCGGCGGCGGCAGCAGGAAGCGGCGGCTTTCGCTGAGCACCAGCATCGACACCGCGTACCAGGCGGCCAGCGCCAAGGTGATCGAAACCATCGGCGCGACAAGCGCTTTGCCGACTTTCTGCAACTGCGCCAGCGGCAGTTCGGTCTTCTTGGACGTGGCCGGGGCGGCGGCACGCGCGGCGATACTCACCATCAGGCAGCCTCTTTCAGCGAGCGCGAGATTCGGGAGACGAGTTCGGTGAAGGCGGGTTCGAACCGCAGTTCGCGGTCCCGCGGGTAGGGCAGGTCGACGTCGATGACCTCGTGGATGCGGCCGGGTCGCGCCGACATCACCACTACGCGCGAGGCCAGGAACACCGCTTCGGAGACCGAGTGGGTAATGAACAGAGCGGTGAAGGCGTTGTCGCGGTAGAGGCGAAGTAGCTCTTCCTGCATGTTCAGCCTGGTCATTTCGTCCAGGGCGCCGAACGGTTCATCGAGGAGCATCAGGCGCGGTTCCAGCGACAGCGCGCGTGCCAGGGATACGCGCATACGCATACCGCCCGACAGTTGGCTGGGCAGCTTGTTCGCGAAGTCCGCCAGGCCGACGGCTTCGATCGCCCGCTCGACCCGTTCGCGACGCGTCTTGCGGTCGACGCCGGCCAGTTCGGCCGAGAGTTCGACATTGCGCCGCACCTTGCGCCAGGGCAGCAGCGTGGCTTCCTGGAAGATGAAGCCGATCGAATTCGTGCGCACCGCAACGGCTCCCGAGCTCACCGGCTCGAGTCCGGCGGCCAGGCGGAGCAGCGTGGACTTGCCGCAGCCGGACGGGCCGACCACTGCGACGAATTCGCCTTGGCGGATGTCGAGGTCGATGTCGGTCAGGGCTAGCGTGCCGTCTTCGCCACCGAAGCGCTTGCCTACACCGGCGAAGGAAACCTCCATGCCGGACATCAGCGTCCTCGCGTCGGCGTCGTTCACCGTGTCGTAGAGCGTCACCGTGATCACCTTCTCCTGCGGTATATCGGTGTTGCGTGCAACCTTTGGGCTCGTTCAGTGTTAACGAGTCGGATTACATGCAATGTGTCGTTCGTTTCGGATGGATTAACTGTCAGCGCATGCGGATCAGGCGTTGCGCGAGATCCTGGTGATCGACCCGCGTGCTCACGCCGTCGCGGATCACGGCCTCGCCGTCGACCCACACGGTGTCGATCACGCGCGGCGACGCGGCGGTGAGCAGGGTGGCGCCGGGGTCCAGAACCGGCAGGCAGGCGAAGTCGCGGTCGAAGCGCACGAGGGTGAGGTCGGCGCGGTCGCCGATCGCGATGCCGGTGTGTGAGGGACGGCCCAGTACCCGGCCTGCCGCGCCGGTGGCCATGTGCAGCATCTGTTCGAAGCCGAGCAGGTCGGCCTTCTTGTGGGCCGCACGCTGCAGGTATGCGCCGATGCGCAGGGCCAGGAGCATGTCCTGGGTGTCGTTGCTGGCCGCGCCGTCCACGCCGAGGGTGACGTCGATGCCCGCTTCCAACATCGCCGGGACGGGGGCGACGCCGCTGCCGAGGCGCATGTTGGAGACCGGGTTGTAGGACACGGCCACACCGCGTTCGGCGAACAGTTTGCGGCCGTGGTCGTCGAGGTTCACGCAGTGCACGGCCAGGGTGCGGTCCCAGAGCAAACCGCTGGCGTCGAGGTAATCCACGGCGGAAGCGCCTGCATGCAATCGGCACATGTCGTCGTCGGTGGTGGTTTCCAGGACATGTATCGACACCGTTTTGCCCGTGGCCTGCGCGTATTCGCGGGTGGTCGCCATGCCCTCGGGGGTGAGGCAGCGCGGGTTCGGCACGGCCAGGGCGGTGGTGATGCGGGTGCCGAGCAGCTGCTTGTCGAGTTCGTCGACGTGCGCGAGTGCTTCGTCCAACGGCTGCATGAGGCGCGGGTCGAGGCCCCACTTGCGGGTGATGTCGGCGCGGTCGGCGATGCCACGGCCCAGGACCACGCGGATGCCGAGTTCCCGCAGCGCGCGGATCATGGCCTGGTGGACCTCGTCGGACGGGCTGGGCCACATGTGTTCGACCACCGTGGTGACACCGCTGCGCAGCAGTTCCAGACCACCGGCCAGCGCCGAGAGATAGGTCTGTTCCGGGGTGGCGGCCACGGTGTGCTCGCCCACGCACCGCAGCCATTCCAGCAGCGGCAGGCCCTCGCCGACCCCACGCAGAACCGCCTGCTGCAGGTGGGTGTGGGTGTTGACGAAACCGGGCAGCAGGTAGCCGCCGCCACCGTTCGAACGGGGCAGATCGGCGTGCTCGGGCCCGGCTTGCAGGGCGACTACGACACCGTCACGGACCACGACCTCGCCGGGAGTCCAACCCTGCTCGGTGTAGACGGTGACGTCGGTGATGACGACGGACGCGGCAGAATCCATGCGCGCACCTCTTTCGGGATGCGGCTGGTTAGCTCGCCGTTTTCAGCGCAGCGCGGCGTCCGTTGCAGCCATGAACGTCGTGGGGACGACCTTAGAAAGCGGTTGTTGCTTGGGGGTTAAAGATGTGTCACAGGCGAAGGTCCGCGCCGGGGAGCAAGATCTCGACCGAGGGTTCGGACTCAGGTTCCAGGAAGGCCAGCAGGGCCGCCGCTTCTAGTTCTACTTGCGCCGCTTCGGTTTTCGTCCACTGACGTATCGGGCTGATCCGCAGTCGGGCGGTCCCGGATTTGACGAAGATCTTGTACATCCCGGCCGTGAAACCGTCGATCAGGACCGGCGAGACATTGGTGGCGAAGGCGCGCAGGGTGGGCGGATTGTCGTCGCCGGTGATCCGGGTGCGGTCCTGGTGGGCCAGCAGGGCGTTGTCGTACCAGCCGAGCAGCCGGACCGGGGCGGGCAGGTCGGGGTCGGCGAGTTCGAGGTCGGCGGCGTCGTAGAGGGTGCGGCCGCGAGCGTCGGTGTAGGTGCGCAACCGGTCGCCCAGCGCGGCGACGGGCTTCTTCATCGCGGGCAGGCGCGACCAGGCCTGCATGTCCATCGTGCTCGCCGGGCCGAAGGCGCGCAGATAGCGCAGGATCAGTTCTTCCACCGGGTAGGTGGGGTCCAGCGGTGCGCGCAGCCACGGCTGCACGCGCGACCAGACCGGCCGGCTGTTGTCGCGCCACCGGCCGCGCGGCGGTGTCTGCAGGACGGGAAGTTGGTAGAGCCAGGTCTGCAGGACGGCGCCGGCGTCGCGGTCGGGGTAGCAGCGGGCGGCTTCGGCGCGAAGGTCGGCCGCCGACTTCGGCTCGTCGCCGAGCGCCGCCTCACCCCGCTGACGGACCTCGTCGGGGTCGAGGCCGACCATCGCGCCGAAGTTGAATCCCGCACGGAACGGGATTTTCTCGAGTTCCGGCTGGATGTGCGGTGCGATGCGTAGGGCGTCAGGCGGGGTGACCAGGTGAATTGTGCCGCGCATCAACGTGATTCGCACCAGCGAACGGTCCTCCAGACCCGCGGACACCGTGTCCGGGTCGAAATCGGTGATCCGGCTCCACAATCCGACGAACGGGGGCGTGACGTCTTGGGCTTGCAGGCCGACCAGGTGATCGCACAGGTCGGCGGCGGTCAGGGTGCAGCGTTCCAGGAGGTGCTGGCGGGCGAGCAATGTCCGGTTCAACACCCGATTCGACACCTGCATTCGATTCCTCCATCTGCCTGTCGTGCCAACCCCGCCGACCGAACACCGGCGTAATCGACCACTTCGCCGCGTTCAACCCCGAATTCCGACTGAAACGCGGCCGATTGGTCGATTACGCCGGGCTCATCGCAGTTGGACGACGATCTTGCCCGCGGCGGTCCGCTCGTCCAGGGCCGCAACGGCTTCCGCGGTGCTGTCGAGGGGGTACAGGACCGGGTCGGGGGCGGTGATCGCGCCGGAGGCGAGCAGTGGTTCGATCTCGGCCCACTGTTCGGCCAGGTAGGTGGGGTGACTCATCACCCATTCGCCCCAGGCCGCGCCGACGACCTCGACGTTCTTGAGCAGCAGGCGGTTCACCTTCACCGTCGGGATGTCCCCCGCCGTGAAGCCGACCACCAGCAGTCGGCCGCCGCCTGCCAGCGAACGGATGCTGTCGGTGAAGCGGTCGCCGCCCACGGGGTCCAGGACGATGTCGACGCCGCGACCGTCGGTCAGGTCCTTCACCGCGGCGAGCCAGCCGTCGGTCAGCACCACATCGGTGGCGCCGTTTGCCTTGGCCACCTGGGCTTTCGCGTCGGTGCTGACCACCGCGATCACCCGGCCCGCGCCCAGCGCCTTGGCCATGCGCAGGGTCGAGGTGCCGACACCGCCTGCCGCGCCGTGCACCAGCACCGTCTCACCCTCGGCCAGTCGGCCGCGCTTGGTCAGGCAGAAGTGGACGGTGAGGTCGTTGAACAGCACGCCCGCGCCCGCTTCGAGGGAGATGTTGTCGGGCAGGCGGAACACCGCGTGCTCGGGTGAGACCGCGACCTCGGCGACGCCGTTGCCCAGCATGGTCAGCGCGGCCACCCGGTCGCCGGGGCGCAGCGACGAACCCTCCGGGGCCTCGCGCACGACACCGGCCACCTCGCCGCCGACGACGAACGGCAGGCCCGGCTTCATCTGGTAGAGGCCGCGCGTCATCAGCACGTCGGGGAAGGCGATGCCCGCGGCGTGCACGTCGATCAGCACTCCGCCCGGGTAGGCCACCGGTTCGGGCAGATCGACTATCTCGATCGCCGACGGTCCGTCCAACTTGCTGACCTGGGCTGCGCGCATTTCCGACACCTCTCTCACAGACATTGCTGTCGCGAACATAACCCGGCGACGGGGTCAGCGATGGGCGAACTCGGTCACTGACTCGGTGATCGGCTCATTGCCCGGGACCGCGATGGTGAGCCCGTAGGCGCTGAGCAGGTACTGGGTGCCGTCTTTGTAGTTGGTCGCGATGAACGCGCCGTCGCCGTTGGGCACCGGATCGTCGATTTCGATGTGGCTGCCGTCGCTGAGGCGCACGCCCTTGTAGTAGTAGCGCTGATCGCCGGTGTGGCAGATGACCACTCGCGAGTGGGTGGTGCGGGCGATGGTCATCGCGGCATCGTTGTCGTTGCAGCGGGGGGCCGAGCTGAGGAAACCCTGGCCATCGGCGCCGGACACGCGCGATTGCAGCGGGGGGACAGTGGTTTTGGTGGGGCCGTCGGGGACGGTCTGGCTCACGGTCACCACGTCCATCGGCGGCAGTGCGCCGTCGGAGGTCGACGCGGGGGGCTCGGCGAGCCTTTGCTGATTGTCGTTGATGCTCAACATGATCCAGACCGCCGCACCGATCGCGGCGAGCACGATCAGCGCGCCCAGCGCACCGGCCAGGATCGGGGTCGACGAATTGCGTTGCGAGGGAAGGGGTAACGGAGCGGACGGGTGGGTGTAGCCGGAGCGGGTCGGGAGGCCGCGCTGGGTGGCTTGGAAGCGGGCGGGATCGGGGGTGGTCGCCCGGTGCGCGGTCGACGAGGGGGCGGGGTCCGCGTCGGGGCCGGTTACTCGACGGGTCGACTCGGGGCCGGTGACCCGGCGGGTCGAGTGGGGGCCGTCGGGGTCCCGGCGTATCGGGCTGGCCGGTCTGGCGCCGTGGTGGTCCAGTCCGGCGGACAGCAGAGGGTCCGCGGATGCGCTCCAGGCCAGGGGCTTCGCGAGCGGGTCGGAGGAGTGCTGGCCGGGCCTGGCGTTCGCGTCGGGGGATGAAGCGCGCGATGTCAGTGGGTTCTTCAGGTCGGAGGACGCCGCAGCGCCTCGCCTCGGCGCGGGAAAGCTCGGCCCGACCGAACTCCTCGGCGCCGGAGAACTCGGGTCGGCCGGACGTGGGGAGTTCAGGTCGGCGGACGCGGCTGCCGAACCACGAGCCGATTGGGAGCTCAGGTCGGCGGAACCGCGAGCCGGTGGGGAGCTCGGGTCGGCCGACACAGCTTCCGAACCGCGAGTTTCCGGTGGGGAGTCCGGGTCAGCGGGTACGACTGCCGAACCGCGAGTTGTGGGCGGGGAGTTCGGGTCGGCGGGTACGACTGCGGAGCCCCGGGTCGTCGGCGGGGAATTCGGGTCATCTGTTCGGGACGGTGAGGGGTGCGCGCCGGTGATCGACAGTCGCGGGCCCGATACCGTTGGCGGAGTGGAACGTTCGGCCTGCAGGACCGCCGCACGGGCCGCCCGGGCCAGGTCGACGGGGGACGCGTAGCGGTCGGCGGGACGTTTGGCCATGCCTCGTTCGATGACCGCGTCGAAGGTGGTCAGGCTCGGGTCCGCGGCGCTGGGGCGGGGCGGGGGCGCCATCTGGTGCGAGCCGATCGCGCCCGCGAGGCTGTTCACCGGGAACGGCACCCGGCCGACCAGGCATTCGTACAGCACACAGGTCAGCGCGTAGGTGTCCATGGACGGCGACATCGGCACGCTGTCGAATCGTTCCGGCGCCATGTAGGCCATCGAACCCACGGCGCTGCCCGCGCTGGTGAGCTGCGGGTCGGTGGCGGTGTGGGCGATGCCGAAGTCGACCAGGTAGGCGAACAGGTTGCCGGTGAGCAGGATGTTGCCGGGTTTCACGTCGCGGTGGATCAGGCCGACCTCGTGCGCGGCGTCCAGCGCGAACGCGATCTGCTCCACCACCTGCACCGCCTCGACGGGGGTGAGCCTGCCGTACTGCAGCAGCCGTTCCTTGAGGTCCACGCCTTTGACCAGGCGCATGTCGATATAAAGAACACCGTCGACCTCGCCCCAGTCGTGCACCGGGATGACGTGCGGTTCCTGCACGCTGGCCATGGCCTGTGATTCGCGGCGGAAGCGCTGCACGAAAGTGGGGTCAACGGCCAGTTCGCGGTTGAGCATCTTGAGGGCGACTACCCGATTCTTGGAGGTGTCGTACGCCTCGTAGACCTCCCCCATACCGCCGACTCCGAGAAGTCTGCGAATTTCATAGCGCCCGAACATCGAGCCCGCCATCGCTCCGCCGGCCATTACTGCAGGCTACCCGGGTACGGACAGGTCTGTCATGTAAGCCAACCGCCACGGGTACCCCTTCGTGACCGACACCCGGTACCGGTAGTCCCGACTCGCCGAGAAGGTGTGATCTGCGACCCGTAAAGTCGTGGGCAGAACTACGCAAGAAGTCGCGGCGCACCTGGTGGGCCGCGCAAGGAGCACACGTGTCACTCGATCAGCCATTGGCCCCGCTACCCACGGAGGGCACGGGTTTCGCCACGGCGTGGCCCGTCCGGGTCGGCGACGTGGATCCCTATCAGCGACTGCGCCTGGACGCGGTATCGCGCTATCTGTCCGATATCGCCTGGGAAGAACTGACGCAGACGGCGCTGCACCTGACCGATCCCACCTGGATCGTGCGGCGCACCGTCATCGACGTGATCCGCCCGATCACCTGGCCCGACCACGTCCACCTCGAACGCTGGTGTTCGTCGATGTCGACGCGCTGGACGAACATGCGCACGCGGATCACCAGCCAGGACGGCGGCCTGATCGAAACCGAGGGATTCTGGATCAACCTCAGCGAATCCAGCAACCTGCCCTCCCGGATCAGCGACGACGGCCTGGCCTACCTCGCCCGCTCCACCGACGAACACCGCCTGCGCTGGCGCCCCTACCTCACCGATCCGGCACCCCGCGAATCCGAGAAGGACCTGCCGTTCCCGGTCCGCGCCACCGACATCGACCAGTTCAACCACGTGAACAACGCCTGCTACTGGCAGGCCGTGGAACAGTTCCTGGTCGACTACCCGAAGCTGGTCGCGGGGCCGCATCGGGCGGTGATCGAGTACGTGGCGCCGGTGCTGGCACGCGAACACATCACTGTGCGCGCACGGTACGAACCGGGCGACCGGACCGGGCAGATGGTGCTGCGACTGTGGTTCGTGGTCGGTGGGGTCACGACAACAGTCGTCAAAATCATGCCGCTGCCTGTGTAGATTTGCGGCTGGTGCCGCGGTTCTCGGCGCTGAACTCCACCTCTTCCCTCCCTACGGGCACTCCTTCGTCGCACCCTTCGGTCAGTCCATCGGCGGAGGCGCGCCGAGAACAAGATCCGGCGCCCGGCAGGGATTTGGGGCCCTGCCGGGGTGACGGCTAGCCCTTTGCGGCCTTCAGCAGGTCGGCGCGGGTGGTGAACTTGACGCGGGGGCGGCCCGCTGCCTTGCCTGCGGCTTTTTCGGCCTGGTCGATGGTTTTCCAGGCTTTGCGGTCGACCAGGTCGGGTTGGCGTTGGGCCAGCAGGGCGCGCAGGGCGGCGCGGTCGCCGGTCGGGGCGGTGAGTTTGCCCGCAATGAAGTCGGCGATCAGGGCTTCCACGGTTTCCTCGGCGTCGGCGCGGTTGGAGCCGATGACTCCGCGTGGGCCGCGTTTGATCCAGCCCGAAACATAGACGCCCGCAAGGGGTTCGGCTGCGTCGATGACTCGGCCGTGTTCGCTGGGGACGGTGCCGCGACGGTCGTCGAAGGGCAGGCCCGCGACGGGTTCGCCGCGGTAGCCGATCGAGCGCAGGACCAGTCCGGTGTCGAGGGTTTCGGTGCGGTCGGTGGGGGTGGCCACCAATTGACCGTTGTCGGAAGACAATTCGTTGTGGACGAATTCGATCCCGGTGACCGCGTCGGTGCCGTGCACCGCCGTCGGGGTGGCGAGGTAGCGGAACACGATCCGCTTGTTCGCCGGGTCCGATTCCGCGGTCGAATACTCTTGCGCCAGTTCGTACTTCAAGCGCAGCGAGGGTTCGATGTTCGGGTCGTCGAGGATCGCGCGACTGTGCGGGTCGAGTTCGATCTCGGCGGGGTCGACGATCACGTCGATGCCCTTGCGATGGGTCAGGGCCAGGAACTCCGGCGAGCTGTAGGCGGCCTGCAGGGGGCCGCGGCGGCCGAGGATCACCACTTCGCGAATGTTGCTGCGGCGCAGTGCGTCCAGAGCGTGATCGGCGATATCGGTCTTGGCGAGTTCGTCGGCGTCGGCGGTGAGCACGCGGGCCACATCGAGGGCGACATTGCCGTTGCCCACGATCACCGCGCGCTCGCCGGACAGATCGAACTCGCGATCGGCGAAGTCGGGATGGCCGTTGTACCAGGCCACGAACTCCGTGGCCGAATGACTGCCGGGCAGGTCCTCGCCGGGAATGTCGAGCGAGCGGTCGCTCGAGGCGCCGACGGCGTAGATCACCGCGTGATGGTGGTCCAGGAGCTCGGCGTGGTCGATGTGTTCACCGACCTCGACATTGAGGTAGTACTGCAGCGTGTCGCGCCGGAACGCCGACTCGAACATCTCCGCCACACCCTTGGTGCCCGCGTGATCGGGCGCCACGCCCGCGCGGACCAGACCCCACGGCGTCGGCAGCCGGTCGAACATCTCGATCTCGACATCGCTGCGCCGAAGCAGTTCGTCGGCGGCATAGCAAGCCGCGGGGCCCGCGCCGACGATCGCCACGCGCAAGGTGCCCAGGCTCTTGGGCGGGCGCGTCGGCGTGGTCAGCGGGTCGAAGTTCGACTCGAGCGGGTGACGCTGGAAGTAGGCGGCGTTGATCTCGCGATACCGAGACAGCGAGGCGAGCAGGTCATCCTCGGAGAAGATCGCGTCCACCGGGCACGCGTCGACGCAGGCACCGCAATCGATGCAGGTGTCGGGGTCGATGTAGAGCATCTCCGCCGTGGCGAACTCCGGTTGGTCCGGAGTCGGGCGGATGCAATCGACCGGGCATTCGGTGACGCAGCTGGCGTCGTTGCAACAACGCTGCGTGATGACGTAGGCCATAGGTGCAGATCCTCGATATGTGTGGTCGGGAGCTCGAGACGCCCTCGACGCGGCCCGCGGCTTGCTCGGCCACGAACACATCGACGGTGACGCAGCTTTCAGTGTGCCTCGAGTGTGACCGCGGCCTCACCGCTGCCCGGCATTACGGTGGTCCCATGGCGTCGACACTGATCTTGATGCGGCACGGAAAATCGGCCTACCCCGACAATGTGGCCGACCACGCGCGCCCGCTGGCACCACGCGGCGAACGCGAGGCGGCGCTGGCAGGCGACTGGCTACGCGCCACCCAACCCCCGATCGACGCTGTGCGCTGCTCCACCGCCGAACGCACCAGGCAGACCCTGGCGGCCACCGGCATCACCGCGCCGGTCGAATACACCGACGACATCTACGACGCGAACCCGCACACGCTCATGGAACTGATCGGCCTCACCGACGACTCCATCTCGACCCTGCTGCTGGTGGGTCACGTGCCCGGAATCCCCTGGACCGCATGGGAACTGGCGGGCAACCGCGAATCCGATCAGGCCACCGAACTGAGCCGCAAGTTCCCCACCTCGGCGCTGGCGGTGCTCGAATTCGACCTGCCGTGGGCGCAGATCGGCACAGGCACAGGCGAACTCACGTCCTTTCACGTGCCACGCTGAACCCACCTCAGCGATGGGCCTACTTCAGTAACTTGCCCCCGACGACGATGCCGACGCCCAGTAACGCCAGCAGCACGAAGGCGACGAAACCGTTCGTCAACCACCAGACCACCCCGAGCACGAGTACCGCCGGTGCCACCGCGATCGCGGTGATCACCGGGCTCTCCTTGACCGTTTCCCAAGCCGAGCGGGCCCTGACGCGGTCGATGTCCTTACCAGCCATGTGATCCACACTACGTTTCTGTCGGTCCCCGGTGTCATGCTTGCTCGCATGGATTGGAAAATCGAACTCGTTGCCATCCCGGTCACCGACGTCGACCGGGCCAAAGACTTCTACGTCAGTATCGGCTTCAACGCCGATCACGACCACACCCCGAGCCCGGACATCCGCTTCGTACAGCTCACCCCACCGGGCTCGGGCTGTTCGATCTGCATCGGCACCGGCCTCACCACCGCCGCCCCCGGCAGCGTCGAAGGCATGCAGATGGTCGTGCCCAGCGCCCAAAAAGCCTACGAACAACTCACCGCGGCCGGCGTCGAAGCAACCCCCGTCCAAGACATGGGCTGGGGCCTGTTCACCTTCTTCGCCGACCCCGACGGCAACAAATGGGCCGTCCAGGAGCTGCCCGACTACAGCTGACTTCGCCGCACCTGTGGAATCGAGGCTTGCTTGGAGTGCACTCCAGGTCGATAGCGTCTGAGGAAGTTCCACGGGAAGGGACGAGTCACGATGGATCAGGACGCGGTCGCGCGGACCGACGGCAATGAATACGAGCGCCCGAAGTATTCGATCGGCCAGGTGGCCGACCGGACGGGCCTCAGCCGCGACACCCTGCGCTGGTACGAACGGATCGGGCTGATGAGCTACATCGGCCGCGACCACACCGGCAACCGCCGGTTCAGCGACCGCGACCTGGAATGGCTGGCACTGATCGGGCGATTACGCCTGACCGGTATGCCGGTAGCCGACATGATCCGCTACGCCGAACTGGTCCGGGCAGGTGAACAGACCTACCCGGACCGGCTGACCATGTTTCGGCAGACCAGATCCGACGTGCTCGACAAGATCGCGGAACTACAGCAGACCGTGGCCGTGCTCGACTACAAGATCGCCATCTACGAGGGGCGATCCGACCTGTCGCGCCCGACCACGATCACCGCGCCTCCCAGCGATGGGGGCGCCACATGAGCACCGCCGCCACTGATGGTCACGCTCAGCGGTTTTCGGCCAGCAGGGCGTCCAGCGCGCGGTAGCTCTCGTTGAGGCCACCTTCCATGCCGGAGGCGAGCATCCCCGCGCATTCCTCGGCCGTGTGGAAGATGCCGTCGGTGGTGACGCGGGTGCGGCCGTTGCCCAGGTCGGTGAAGGTGGTGGTGTCGATGCTGATGTGGGCGGGCATACCGTCCCATTCGAAGGACTGCACGATGCGTTCCTTCGGGGTGATTTCGCGGAAGCGGCCTTCGAAACCGTAGGCTTCGTCGCCTTCGCGTTCGACGAAACGCCAGTGCCCGCCCTTGCGGAACTCCCAGCGTTCGACGTCGAGCACATGGCCGCGACCCCACCAGCGTGACAGTTGCTCGATGCGGCTGTAGGCGTCCCACACCCGGTCCAGCGGTGCGTCGAAATCGCGTTCGATGTGGACTTCGCGGTCCGAAGTGGAGGTGACGACCGCGTCCTTGATCGTGGTGCTCATTGTTCTGGCTCCGTTCGTTGCAGGAATTCGCCGAGACGGTCCATCCGGGCTTCCAGCATCTGCCGGTAACCCTGCATCCAGGCCACCTCACGATCGAAGACATGCTCGCCGATTCGGCAATACCGAACCCGCCCACGCTTCTCGGTGACCACCATGCCCGCGTCCTCGAGCAGCCCGATGTGCTTGGAGATGCCGGTCAACGTCATCTCGAACCGTTGCGCCAACTCACTGACACTGGCGGGCCCACGCCCGAGCTGCTCGAGGATGCCTCGCCGTGTGGGGTCCGCGAGCGCCCCGAACGAGGCGTCTAGGAAGTCATACTGAACCATCTAGTTCAGTATTGCGCGAGGATGCTTGTCGGTCAACCCCTTCGGCGAAACCGTGGACATTCTTCGATCGCTACTACTACGCTTTGTCGTAGACGTGTTGGTGGGACCGATCGAGGGGGAAACTCATGGACAAGACCACGTGCTGCATCGTCGGCGGTGGCCCCGCGGGCACGATGACCGGCCTACTGTTGGCCAGAGCCGGCGTCGAAGTCACTGTGCTGGAAAAACATTCCGACTTCCTCCGAGATTTCCGCGGCGACACGGTGCACCCGTCCACCATTCGACTGATCGACGAACTGGGCCTGGGCGCCGCATTCGCCGAGTTGCCACGCTCGGAGCTGACCCGGATGCGGATGTACGCGGGCGACCGCATGGTCGTGGCCGCCGACCTCACGCGCATTCCCGGCCGGTACCGGCACATCGCCATGGTGCCGCAATGGGACTTCCTCGACCTGCTGACCAGGTCCGCAGCCGAAGAGCCGACCTTCACATTGCGGATGCGCTCGACCGTGACCGGACTGATCGACGAGGCGAACCGCGTGGCGGGCGTGCGCTACCTCGACGCCGACGGCAACGAACAGACCCTGCACGCCGACCTCGTGATCGCCTGCGACGGACGCGATTCCGTAGTGCGCGAGGCAGCGGGGCTGCGGCAGCGGATGGAGGACGTGCCGATGGACATGTGGTTCTTCCGCATCCCGAAAGCCGTCGACGACACCGACGGCGGGGCCGTGCAAGCCCGCTTCACCAACGGCAATTCCGCCGTCGCCATCGACCGCGGCGACTACTACCAAACCGGCTACATCATCGAAAAGGGCTGCGACGCACAGCTTCGCGACGCACACGACGTGGCGTGGCTGCGCGATCGCATCACCGAACTGTTCGGCTGGCCCGCCGAGTCGACGGCAGCCATCCAGACCTGGGACGACGTCGTGCTGCTCGAGGTCACCGTCGGCATGCTCGAACGGTGGTACGTGCCCGGACTGCTGTGCATCGGCGATGCCGCGCACACGATGTCACCGGTCGGCGGCGTCGGCGTGAACCTCGCCGTCCAGGACGCTGTGGCGGCCGCGCGCATCCTGGCGCAGCCACTGCTCGACGGCACCGTGCAGACCGCCGACCTGGACAAGGTGCAGCGCAGGCGGCGGCTGCCCGCGAGTTTCACCCAGCGATCCCAGCGCGGCGAGCACGACATGCTCATCGCGCCCGCGCTGCGCGGAACCCTGCACACCGCTCCCCTGCCGTTGCGCCTGGTGGACTCCGTGCCCGCGCTCGCCGGTCTCACCGCCTATCTCGGCGGCATCGGACTGCGCCCGGAGCGCGCGCCGGAGTTCGCGCGTCGGCCGCGATCCGGCGCCGCATCGACGGGCACGACGGCCTGAACCGGTGGGGCGACCCCGCCTACAGCACCGCTGGTTGTCACCCCTTTCCGCTACCGTGAACAGCAGAGGAATCCGCACGGGTGGGTGGTGATGGAGATGGTGTTCGACCCGCTGGCCGACATCGAACGCGCGTTGGCCGAACAGGCCGGGTGGACGTGGTTCGACGACTACCTGCTGTATACGTGCGGGGTGGCGGATCTGCTCGCGCGTGGGGAGGTCGCGTTGATTCCGGCTGCGGCGACGCGGGTGCGGATGCAGCCCGGTGAGGTGTGTCTGGCCGACGGGCCCGTCAACTGGTACACGTGGCGTGCCACTCGGTGGGTGCTCGAGCGGGCCGGGTCGGTGATGATCTCGGATCGGCGATTACATCTGACCAATCCCGAGCGGTCGTTCTCGCTGCACTGGTCGGCGCTCGAGTCGATCGACCTCACCGCGCCGGACCGGATCGGGTGTCGGTTTCCCGACCGGGACGGCAAGTGGCAGCAGATACAGGTCCATACGCCGTGGGCGGCACTGCTTTTCGTCACCGGGGCGCTGCGGCATTTTCCGCATCATCCGCTGTTGAAGTCCGGGGCGTGGTTGCCCTCGGGGTTCGAGGACAAGTGTCATCTGGCGGGGAAGAAGTGTCCGAAGGTGCGTGTGCTGGGCTAGGGGAAACGGTCTTCAGCGTTGCCGCGCGCGATAGGCAGCGACGGCGTTGCGGTTGCCGCAGGCGGTGCTGCAGTAGCGGCGGGATCGGTTGCGGGACAGGTCCAGTACCAGACCCTGGCAGTCCGCGTCGGCGCAGACCGACAGGCGGCTGAGGTCGTCGGCGCGGATCACGTCGATCATGGCCATGGCGGTTTCGACGGCGATGCGGACCGGCAGTGGAGCCTGGTTCGGGACTGCGTGCACGTGGTAGTCGACGTCGCCGTGGCGGACCAGTTGCGGGAGAGCGCGATGTTCGGCCAGCGTCTCGTTCACCAAGGTGACCGCAGTGGCTCGGTCGCTGGTGAGCATGCTGCGCAGTGGCCCGCGTAGGGCGCGGACGGCGGCCAGTTCGGCGGGATCGCCGGTGTGCACGCCCGTGTAGTCGTGCCGGTGGAAGAACTCTTCGAGCTGGGTCGTTTCGGTCAAGGTGTCCGGATCTTCGGCGGAATTGACCAGTTCTACCGCCGCCAGCAGGGCCGCTTCGGTGTCATGAGCAAAAACCATGTTGACACATTACCTCATCGCGCTTACCGTCATTAGTCATGGACACTTTGACTCATGACCGCGCGGCGAGACGGATCCGAACCGGGTTGCTGTTCGCCCTCGCCTCGGCGACCTCGTTCGGCATGTCGGGGCCGCTCGCGCGCGGACTCATGGACGCGGGGTGGAGTGCGGCCGCGGTCGTCGCGGCACGCGTGCTACTCGCCGGAGTTGTCCTGCTGCCCTTGGCAATTCACCAGCTGAAAGGCAACTGGCCGCTGGTGCGTGCCAACGCCAGGCTGATCGCGGTTTACGGTTTGATCGCCGTGGCGGGCACCCAACTCGCCTACTTCAACGCGGTCGCGCGCATGGAGGTCGGCACCGCGTTGCTGATCGAGTTCGCCGCCCCGATCGCCATCGTCGGCTGGCTGTGGGCGCGGCATCGTCAGCGGCCGGGCGCCGCCACCATCGCGGGCGCCGCCCTCGGTATCACCGGCCTGATCCTGGTCCTGGACGTGCTGTCCGGGGTGTCGCTCGATCCGATCGGGATCGCGTGGGCACTGGGTTCGATGGTCGGCGCCGCCACCTACTTCCTGCTGTCCGCCGAGGGGGGCGAACTCCCCGGCACCGTCCTGGCCGCAGGCGGCCTCCTGATCGGCGGCACGACCCTGCTCCTCGCCGGCACCCTCGGCATCGTCCCCCTACACGCCACCACAAACCCCGCCGTCTTCGCCGACTTCACCACCCCCTGGTGGATCCCGATCCTGCTCATCGGCATAGTCACCGCCGCCATCGCCTACGTCACCGGCATCGCCGCCACCCGCCACCTAGGCTCCCGCCTGGCCTCCTTCGTAGCCCTCACCGAAGTCCTAGCCGCCCTGATCTTCGCCTGGATCCTCCTAGGCGAAGCCCCCCGCCCCATCCAACTACTCGGCGGCGCCCTGATCCTCATCGGAGTAATCACCGTCCGCCTCGGCGAACCCACCCCCGTACCGCTCGGCGACCCTCAGGCCCCGACCGATGCATTCGGCAACGCTACCGAGCCAGCCCGACCCATAGCGTGAACGGTGCCACCGACTGGTGTCGCGAAGCCGACGGCGGGATGTACCGATCGCCGACACTGCGCCGAGTTTCCCACGGCGGCAGTCGAACTCGATGCCGTCAGCGCTACGCTCGGGATCAGTTCCATCGAGGGGGAAGATCGAAATGGCACCGTTGAGAACGTTCGAACAAACCATGACCACCGCGAGTCGACTGCTCGACAGCGCACGACCGGCGCACGCTCTTGCGGTTCTCGTCGAATTCGACAACGCGCTGACCGACCAACCGGACGCGCGAGAATACGGCTGGATCGTTGCCTATCGGTTCCGTGCGGCCTTTCGCAGCGGCGATTTCGAACAGGCGCTCGCCTTGGTCGACGACGGGCCGCTGCGGTTCACTGCTGACATCCCGGCCAGCGAAGCGGCGACCATGTCCTCGATGGGCGGCGAGGCTGCCATCCGCCTGAACAAGCCGCGCAACGCCGCGAGACTGTTCTCCCGTTCCATCGAACTGCGCCGTCAGATGTGCAATGCCGAGCTGGCGCTGACGGCCGCGCAGACCGCAAGTCGACTTCTGGTCGATGAAGGGCACCACGAACTGGCCGTCGAGTTCGTCGAACAGCTGATCGCCGCCGACCACGAGTACGACGAGCACCGTGCGACCGGCTACGCCATCGCCCGTTTCGTCGCTGAGGCCACGGGCCACGCCGGTCTCACAGCGCAACTCCTGGCCGCACGGCCGTGGCTGACGGCCTTCGGTGGCGAATCCGCCGAGACCGCACTTCGATTCGTGCCGAAACAATCCGGCGTACAGCTCATCTCGGCGGACCGACTTCCCGATCCCGATCAGGCCGCAGCAGGCGCGGCCGCCGACGCGCTCCTGGCCCAACGCAACTACGCCGACGCCGACCACGCCTACCGGGCGGTCTTGGACGCGGCCATCGCCACCGGGCGACCCGATGCTCTCGTAGCAGGCAAAGCTGTCCTCGGCATGCTGCTCAGCGCCGTGATGTCCGGCCGACTCAACGCTGCCCACCACCTCTGGACCAGCGAGTCCGGCTCACCCAGACTCGGCATTCTCGCCCTCGAAAGCGGACAGGTATCCGCCTACGACACCGTCCTATATCGCCTGATCGAAGCCTTCCTACACTCGCTCAGCACCGGCGACCCCGCCACCTCCTCGACCGCAGTGGACACCATCATGCACAGCTGCGTGACATGGACCGCCGACCACGACGCCACCACCGTCGTGCGCCTGCTGAACAACTGGAAGTTGCACCTCATCGAGATCCACGGCGTCAACCCTCCCGCTGCGTACACCGCCGCGTTGGACGCGGCCGAACGCCGATGGGGCACGACATCAACCACGAACACCCTGTACTTCCCACACCCCGGCCCCTGGCGACAGCGCTGATTCGACCCGGATACCGATCGAACTTTGCGCCAGCCCTACTGGGTAGCGGTACAAATCAGACTCGACCACATCTCCGGCATAAGCTCTAACTTATATTATGATGATGGAATGGGAGATCGTGCTATTAGAGCCAGTCGATCACTGGTTCATGAAGCTGTGCGGGTCCGATCCGGCCTCGGCAGCCTTGATCGAGCAAGCGCTGGACCAACTCGCTGCCGTAGGCCCAGCACTGGGCCGACCTTTGGTCGATACCCTCGAGCACAGTCGGTTGAAGAATCTGAAGGAGTTACGTCCCGGTTCGAGTGGTCGGTCGGAGATCCGAATGCTGTTCGTGTTCGATCCCAATCGACACGCGGTCGTTCTGGTCAGCGGCGACAAAACGGGGCGCTGGTCCAAGTGGTACAACGACGCGATTCCGCTGGCAGAACAGCGCTACGCCGACTATCGCGCCGATGGCGAGAAGGGAGATCCGATGACTGGGGCACGAAGCTGGCGTGAGGTGAAGGAAGAAGCCCACCGGTTGCATCCGGAACTGGCTGACCCGAAGGTCAAGGCAGCCGCGGCAGAACAGCTAGCGGGCCGCATCGCCGGACACCACCTCAAGGAACTCCGACAGACAGTCGGAAAGACACAGGCCGAACTCGCGTCTGCTCTCGGGGTCAGTCAGGCGCGGATCTCCCAGATCGAGAACGGCGATTTGGCGGCCATGGAACTCGACACTCTGCGCGCTTACGCTCGTGCCCTCGGTGGACGAGTCGATATCAGCGTCAGCGTCGGGCCACACACAGTCAAGGTCGCCTGAACGCTGCTAGCACCACGAAAACGGCCCTGCTTTCGAACGAGCGAGGCCGAACATCTGTTGGCTGCCTACGGGTTAGCGATGAGCGTCACTGCGCATCGAACAGGTCGTCGTCCATACGCTCGCTGAGATCTTCCGGACCGTCGAAGAACGGCATGGTCGACAACCGGTTCGGCATGCTGCCCTGCGGATCTGGGCAGTCGTCGTCGTGCACCCGCATCGGCCAACACTATCGAATTGCACTGTCCCGGAACGACGAACGCCCCGCTCCTCGAAGGCGATTTCTAGGGGTCGTCGCAACACCGCTGGTGTTAGACGGTGAGTAGATCACGCAGACGCTCGGCTGGGGTATCCCAGTCGAGCGTTTTGCG